>CAZSSE010000080.1:0-7286 GCA_964609165.1 uncultured Lachnospiraceae bacterium | reverse complement strand
ACTCTCCCGTGTTACCAACGATGTGGACACCATCGGGCAGTCGCTCAACCAAAGCATCGGCACGCTGATCACGCAGATCGTGCTTTTCTTCGGAAGCCTGATTATGATGCTTGTTACAAACTGGATCATGGCGCTGACCGCCGTTGCGGCAACGTTGATCGGTCTTGTACTTATGCTTCTCATTATGAGCCGCAGCCAAAAATACTTTACAAGGCAGCAGCGCAATCTCGGCGCGCTAAACGGACACGTTGAGGAAAATTATGCGGGGCACACGGTCGTCAAGGCGTATAACGGTGAGGCGCAGGCAATTGCGGAATTTGACCGCCTCAATGCAAGTCTTCGTGACAGCGGCTTTAAGGCACACTGCCTTTCGGGACTGATGATGCCGCTTATGAACTTTATAGGCAACTTTGCCTACGTTGCCGTTTGTATCGTGGGCGGTACGCTTGCGCTGAACGGCAGTATAGGTATTGAAGTCATCGTGGCTTTCATTCTTTACGTACGTTACTTTACGCAACCGCTTTCGCAGGTTTCGCAGGCAATGCAATCGCTTCAGTCTGCGGCAGCGGCAGGGGAGCGTGTATTTGAATTTCTTGAAGCCGAGGAAATGGAGGACGAGAGCAGCAAGACGAGGAGACTTGATAACGTTAAGGGATCTGTTGAATTTAGTCATGTTAAGTTTGGCTATGAGGATTCGGATAAGACCATTATTCACGATTTTTCAGCCGTGGCAAAGCCGGGACAGAAAATTGCTATTGTAGGTCCCACCGGTGCGGGAAAGACAACAATGGTCAATCTCTTGATGCGTTTTCATGAGATCCAAGGCGGAGAGATCAAGATCGACGGTATTTCTACAAGAGATGTAAAGATGGGAGAGGTTCACGATCAGTTTTGTATGGTATTACAGGATACATGGCTTTTCGAGGGAACTGTCAGAGAAAATCTTGTTTATTCTACGCCTGATGTATCTGATGAAAAGATCAGAGAAGCATGCAAGGCTGTCGGACTTGACCATTTTATTAAAACATTGCCCAATGGTTATGATACTGTTCTTAGCGATCAGGTCAACCTGTCGCAGGGGCAGAAGCAGCAGCTTACGATTGCCCGTGCAATGATAGCAGATAAGCCTATGCTGATTTTGGATGAAGCTACAAGCTCTGTAGATACGAGAACCGAGCTTCAGATCCAGAATGCTATGGATAAGCTGATGCACGGACGTACCTCCTTTGTGATCGCGCATAGACTTTCTACTATCAAAAATTCAGATCTCATACTCGTTATGAAAGACGGAGATATTATCGAAAGCGGCAAGCATGAGGAGCTTTTGGCAAAGGGCGGCTTCTATGCAGAACTTTACAACAGCCAATTTGAGCAAGCTACAGCATAAGGAGGGTATGATATGAGCTTAAAATACGTAACTATCGAGCGTGAATACGGCAGCGGTGGCACGAAAATTGCTCGCCGACTTGCCGAGGAATGCGGAATGCTTTGCTACGGCGAAGAGATACTTGAGGCTGTATCGAAAAAGCTCGATATTCCGGTAGAGCAGATTCAGAAATATGAGGAGACGGTTAGCAACAGCTTTCTGTATACGGTATTTATGATGAGCCGTGCACAGGAGGGCAACGCCGATATGCTCACGAAGGACGGTCATATATTTGTTGCAGAGCAGCAGGAGATCAAAAATCTTGCCGCTTTCGGCCCGGCTGTGTTCATAGGTCATTGTGCATCCGAGGCGTTAAAGGATAAGGACGCTATAAAAGTATTTATCAGATCGTCAGACAAAGAGATGAAAGCCAAGAGGATCGCAGAGGACTATGGCATAGCGGAAAGAAATATCGAGAGTACGCGCAATCGGTTTGACAATAAGAGAGCGAAATATTATTACGCGAACACGGCAAAGAAATGGGACGATCTTACAAACTACGACATCGTCCTTGATTCCGCAAAGCTCGGTATCGAGGGATGCGTTTCTGTGCTCAAGGCTCTTTTCGTCAAGGAACAATAAAATAAGACATTATAAAAACAAAAATAGGCATGGTTATTTTGATCGAATAACCGTGCTTATTTTTGTTGTCACGCAGAAATAATCAGAAAGTAGCCTCTGCTTTTCAGTCTCACGTATATTGTAACATTAAAATATAGAATATAGACTGATAATTTATTTGAAAAGTCTTTACAAATGTCATAATTCGTGATAAAATGAAGATGCCACGTAAATGAATATCAGATGTAATCCCTAAAAAGGCGTACAGGTTTAATTTTCGTTAAAAATGTATGCTCCGTTTTCGTATGCTTTTTTAGGATTTTTTTAACATACCTAAAACATCTGAAAATCATTTGCGTGGCAGCAATGGAGTCATGCGTTTTAGTGCGTGGCTCCGGTCACGCACTTTTTTTGTTTTGGAGGGCAAGAATATGGCAAAAATAGCAGACATTATCAAATATGAAGGCGACAATAGCACCTTCATATGGAAGCATCCTTGTGAGGATTTTAATTCTATGACTCAGCTCATCGTTCACGAAAGTCAGGAGGCTATCTTATTCCTTAACGGAGAGGCACTTGATCTTTTCGGCGCGGGTCGTCATACGTTGGAAACTCAAAATATTCCAAAGCTCGGAAGGCTTATCAATAAGACGACCAACGGAGAAACTCCGTTCCACTGCGAGGTTTATTTTATCAACAAAACCGTGCAGATGGCGATAAAATGGGGAACCGATTCTAAGGTAAGATTTCTTGATCCCAATCTCGGTATTCCGTTGGAAATTGGCGCATGCGGTGAAATGAACCTTGCTGTTTCTGATTCTCGCAAGCTCCTTTTAAAGCTCGTCGGTACGATGCGCGGTATCGCGTGGGACGAAAACGGCGTTGGCTTTACAAAATCCATTCAAAACGCTTTCCGTCCGTTGATTTCCACGGAGGTAAAAGCACACCTGTCAAATGCCATTAAATCTAACAATATCAATATTCTTGAAATTGACGAGAGCCTTGAAACTCTTTCGAAGATCATGCGTCAAAGTATCATTGGCGGCTTTGAAGAATACGGCTTAACCATTCCTCAGTTCTATATCACAAATATTGCGCTTCCCGAGAACGATCCTAATTTCAAGAGAATGAAGGAGCTGCACACGATTTCCTTCCAAACAAGAATGATTCAAGCGGATGCTCTGGTAAGATCGGCACAGGCAGATGCCGAGGCAGAGGTGACAGCGGCTCGCCGCAAGATTGAAATGGAAAAGCAACTGACCGAAACCGAGGTGGCAAAGCGTGAAGCGGAGCGTGATCTTATTCGCGCACAGACTGACGCGCAAGCCGCAAAAATGGCAGGCTTTGCAGAAGCTGAGGTTATGGCGGCTAAGGGCTATAACCAAAAGGATGTTCTCACGGCAGAGGTTCAAAAGGCTTATGCGGAGGGGCTGGGTAATATGACCATCAGCGGAGGCGGTGGAGGTGTTGCCGGCGATATGATCGGTCTTGGCGTTGGAATGGCGGCGGCAGGTGCGGTTGCGCCTCAGCTTGGTGAAATGTTCAAAGGATTCTCTGTCTCAACCACAGCTTCGGCACAATCGGAAGCCGAGGCAAAATGCGTTAAATGCGGAGCCGCATTGCCGGCAAATGCAAAGTTTTGCCTTGAGTGTGGAGAAAAAATCACTTCTCCTATTCCTGCGGATATGATTGTATGTCCCGAGTGTGGTAATACCGTAGCAAAAGGCAAGTTCTGCCCCGAATGTGGACACAAATTTGTTACTGTTTGTCCAAAATGCGGCAAGGATGTAGTTCCGGGTGCAAAATTCTGCCTTGAATGTGGCGAAAAACTGTAATGGAGGATGTTACAATGAAGAAAAAATTTAATTTATACATAGTTGTTTGGGCAGTGCTTCTTGCATTATTTAATGTTATTGCGTTTATATCTGTCGGATGGGCGGGTCAGGAGAAATATACTCCTTCATTTTGGATCGGTTACGTACTTATAACCGTAGTGTTCATAGGTCAGCTGATATGCTCTTTTGTGGCGTTCAAGGCTGACAGCGCAAAGAAGCTGTTCTATAATATTTCCTTAATTAGAACAAGCTATATCGGACTTATCGTTTCTTTTATCGTTGGCGGACTTTGTATGCTTATCTCGCCTCTGCCTTATTGGGTAGGCGTGATCGTTTGCGCTATTGTGCTTGCAGCAAACGTACTTTTCGTTCTGAAAGCAACTGCCGCTATAGATGAAGTCGAGCGTATTGATACCAAAGTAAAAACACAGACCTTTTTCATCAAATCCTTAACCGTAGATGCAGATACGCTGATGGCAAGTGCAAGATCTGAAACAATAAAAGCAGAATGCCGTAAGGTTTACGAGGCAATTCGTTATTCTGATCCTATGAGCAATGACGCGCTTGATTCGGTTGAAGGTCAGATCACTGTAAAATTTGCGGAGCTTTCCGAGGCAGTGAAAGCAGATGATGCCGAAAAGGTTACTGAAATCGGCAATGAGGTTATTGTCTTAATTGGCGATAGAAATAAGAAGTGCAAGCTGTTAAAGTAAAATAATTGAAAACAATTTACAGATAGATATTTTTAAAATATAGTTCATATTAAAAATCGACAGGTGTATCATATCGATAAAAATTGGTAATAGAACATTATATGTTAAAAATGAGTAGGAAGGACGATAGTAATGTCACTTTTTAGATGTAAAATATGTGGTGGAAACCTTGAAATAGTCGAAGGTGTTACTGTTGCAGAATGTGAATATTGCGGCATGAAGCAGACCGTGCCGAAGGCTATGGACGAAAATCTGCAAAATCTTTTCAACCGCGCGAATACATTGCGTATCAAGAGCGAGTTTGACAAGGCTGAAGAACTTTATGAGAAGATCATTCAGGTAGATGCAACTCAATCTGAGGCTTATTGGGGACGTATTCTTTGTAAATATGGTATTGAATACGTCGATGATCCTGCCACATACAAAAAGATTCCAACCTGTCACAGAGCGTCTTATGACTCTATTATAGCTGATGATGACTATAAGTCTGCACTTGAAAATGCAGATATAAGTCAGCGTGCGATATACGAGGATCAGGCGAAGGAAATTGATAAAATACAGAAGGACATCCTTGCACTTGCACAAAAGGAAGACGCCTATGATGTATTTATTTGTTATAAAGAAACGGACGCTGACGGTCACAGAACGCAGGACAGCGTAATTGCAAACGATGTTTATTATCAGCTTACTAACGAGGGATTGAAGGTCTTTTACGCTGCCATTACGCTGGAAGGTAAGCTCGGTTCTGCTTACGAGCCTATTATCTTTGCAGCTCTCAATAGCGCAAAGGTTATGCTCGCTATTGGTACAAAGCCAGAGTATTTCAATGCCGTATGGGTAAAGAACGAGTGGTCAAGATTTTTGAAAATCATCCAAAAAGACCGCTCAAAATTGCTTATCCCTTGCTATCGTGATATGGATGCTTACGAACTCCCCGATGAGTTTGCGCATCTTCAGGCTCAGGACATGTCGAAGATAGGATTTATCAATGACATTGTGCGCGGAATCAAAAAGGTTGTAAAAAAAGATGAACCAAGATCCACAACGGTCGTAAAAGAAACTGTGGTGTCAGCTGCCAATGCCAATATTGCTCCGCTTCTCAAGCGTGCATTTATGTTCCTTGAGGACGGCGATTGGAACTCCGCCAATGAATATTGCGAAAAAGTGCTGGATATCGATCCCGAGAACGCATCTGCTTATCTGGGCAAATTGATGGCTGAATTACACGTCAAAAAGCAAGATAAATTAAAGGATGAGGCAGAACCGTTTGTCAACAGCGGTAACTACCAAAAAGTCATTCGCTTTGCCGATGAAAAGCTGAAAGCCGCCATTGTCGGCTACACAGAGCATATCAACACTCGCAATGAAAACGATCGTATTGACAGTATTTATACTCATGCAAAAAATGCAATGTCAGCGGCAAATACTGAGAGTGATTTTACGGAAGCGGCAGTCCTCTTTGAGACTATCGATGAATATAAGGATTCCAAGGCTCTCGCTAAAGAGTGCCGCGAAGAAGCGGAAGCGGCTCGAAAAGATGCCATTCTGACCGAAGGCAAATCTAAAATGCGGGGAAATAATATATCCGATTACGAATCTGCCATAATATTGTTTAAATCTATCCCGGGCTGGAAGAATGCCGACGAAATGGTCAGTGCCTGCCAAAAGAAAATCGAAAAAATCAAGGCGCAAGCCGAAGCCGACCGTTTAGAACAAGAACGCCTTGCCGAAATTGCCCGTAAGGAAGCCCAAAAAAGAGCAAAACGCAACAAGAAAAAAGCGATAATTACAGCGTCTGTTGTTTGCCCCATTGTTGCCTTTATTATCGTTTTGAATGCGGTTATCATTCCTAACAGCCAATACAACGATGCGATCGCTCAGTTGGATTCGGGAAATATTGTTGAGGCGTATGAAGCTTTCGCAGCATTAGACGGATATAAGGATAGTGCCGATAAAGCAAGCTCTATTTACGATCGGTACAAGGTCGAGAAGCTGAAAGCTGCCAAGGTCGGAGATTATTTGTTCTTTGGCACTTATGAACAAGATAACGACACCTCAAACGGCAAGGAAAGTATCGAATGGATCGTTCTTGACGTGCAAGACGGCAAGGCACTTGTCATCAGCAAATATATTCTTGATTACAAGCCCTATAATACAAGTAAAACCGATGTCACCTGGGAAACCTGCACTCTGCGGGAGTGGTTAAATAACGATTTTTTAAGCTACGCATTTTCTGCCGACGAAATTGCGATGATTCCCACCGTAACGGTATCCGCAGATAAAAACCCGGAATATAGCACTGATCCCGGCAATGCAACGCAGGATCAGGTGTTTCTGCTCAGCTTTGCCGAGGCCGATAAATATTTTAGCTCCGGTAAAGCAGGAAAGGGTAAGCCCACGGATTATGCATATGAAAATAATAATAGACAATACGGGACTTTTCCCGGTCGCTACCCCTGGCGCCTACGTACGCCCGGTGAGAATCAGCAATGTGTCATGTATATGTCTGAAAACGGTGATATCGACGATATCGTAATGTACGGCAACTTTGTCGAAAGCAAAGGTGGCATTCGCCCCGCTATGTGGATTGATCTGAACTCTTAAATTTTTAATCTCAAGTCACCTACGGAACACCGCAGGCGCAATTATAGTGCTGAAAACAAATGCCGTCCGCCCCGCATTGCTCTCATATGGTTTGAAGCTTTGTGTAAGCACACAAAGCCCGTGCCGAGAGCAAAGGAATCGGATTCC
>CAZSSE010000079.1:0-7301 GCA_964609165.1 uncultured Lachnospiraceae bacterium | reverse complement strand
CTTTTAGTTTGGTCAGAATATTACAGAAATCAATGTAGCGATCGCTCCCGATGCCATCAGTCCGGCAAGAATCCAGCAAAGGATCCTTACCCAAAATTTCGTTCTATTATTCATTTTGTTAAAAGCCCTTTCTTTTGTTTAATTCGGTTATTCCGTGTCTATAGAAAGCTGAAGCGCCGACAGATCGCTATCGGGAATGACCACGCCCGATGCAGGGATCTTCAGCTTTTTATATCCCTTAGAGTATGACTCGGGAATATTATCTGTAGCATACAAAAGCTTATTTCCCTTCTTCATAGTCATCAGTGTCACACCGCTCGAGGTGCGTGTGGTTTTTGTCGGGATAAGTGAGGTCTTTATCGATATAGCTCGCTCGGCGTCGCTGACGAGCAAGATCTCAAACGGCTCCTTCTCGATCTCATAAAATACCGAGCATATTGGTGACGCCGCAGAATAAGCATTTACAAGCTTGCGGCGGTTCCCCTTGGTTTCATAGCAGCTTGCGGGTATCTTGACACCCTTTCCGTTTTCAAACACGTAAACGAAGTACTCGTTCTCCGGATAGTCCTTCTGAACCCGCATAAATACGGGGCGCTCGCCCTCGTCCATTCCAAGCCTTGCAGGCAGAAATTCTCCCATTGCAGACGCCTTACAGCATTCAAAATCAGCGGTCTTTGCCCGATAGATCTGTTGCTTATTCGTAACGAAGATAAGATCAGAAAGATTGTCGGTATCCACAGTATGCGTAAGAACATCGGTCTCCTTAAGCTTCTGCTCGTCGTTTCCTCTAAGCGACTGGAGCGTTATCTTCTTGAAATAGCCTTCCTTAGTCATATAGAGACGGACGTTATAATTCTCTATCTCCTCATCGGCATTGTATGCTTCCACGTCGTCAATATGGATGATCTGTGAGCGGCGCGGCTGACCGTATTTTTTCTTGATCTCGGTCAATTGAGAGGAAATAAGCGCCTTTTGCTTAAGCTCGTCGGCAAGTATATCCTCGATCTTTGCTATCTCCGCCTGAAGTCCTTCTATCTCGTTGATCCTGTTTATAATATACTGCTTGTTAAGATTACGCAGCTTGATCTCGGCAATATACTCTGCCTGTATCTCGTCAATACCAAAGCCGGACATAAGGTTTGGAATAACGTCCTCTTCCTTTTCAGTATGGCGAATGATCTTGATAGCCTTATCGATATCAAGCAATATTTTTCCAAGTCCAAGCAAAAGATGCAGCTTGTCCTTTTTCTTTTTCAGGTCAAAATTGAGCTCGCGCTTAAGGCACACAAGTCGGAATTTTATCCACTCCTTGATTATCTCAACGACCCCCATTTGTCTTGGGGTAGATTCAATAAGTACGTTAAAATTACACTTAAAGCTATCCTCAAGAGGAGTAAGCTTAAACAGCTTAAGCATCAACTTATCGGGATCAACCCCTCGGCGCAGGTCAAGAGTCAGCTTAAATCCGCTAAGGTCTATCTCATCTCTGAAATCGACTATTTCCTTTAGCTTGCCCTCCTTAACAAGATCCGAGATCTTATTAAGTATGACCTCTATAGACGTAGAATAAGGGATCTGTATTATATCGATACAGTTTTGCGCCTTATCGTAATTATATCGCGAGCGTATCTTAACCGAGCCCGAGCCGGTCTCGTAAATACGCCTCATTTCCTCGCGGTCATACAGTATAGCTCCTCCGCCGGGAAAATCGGGAGCTTTGATAATATCAAGTATTCTATCGGTAGAAACATTAGGATTTTTAAGCACGGCAATAGTTCCGTCGCAAATTTCGGAAAGATTGAACGAGCATATATTAGACGCCATTCCTACCGCAATACCCATATTTGGTGTAACGAGTATATTCGGGAAGGTAGTCGGAAGAAGCACGGGCTCCTGCATTGTATTGTCGTAGTTAGGAACAAGATCCACCGCATCCTTATCTATGCCGTGAAAAAGCTCTGCGCAAAAGCTATCAAGCTTGACCTCGGTATAACGCGAGGCAGCAAAGCGCATATTTGAAGAATACTGCTTACCAAAGCTTCCCTTCGAATCAACGAACGGATGCAAAAGCGCCTCATGTCCGCGCGTAAGTCGAACCATCGTCTCATATATCGCCATATCTCCGTGCGGATTGAGCTTCATCGTCTGTCCCACCACGTTCGCGCTCTTTGTGCGGTTTCCTGTCAAAAGCCCCATTTTATACATGGTATAGAGGAGCTTTCTGTGCGACGGCTTAAGTCCGTCGATCTCGGGTATAGCGCGGGAAACTATAACGCTCATTACATATGGCATATAGTTTTTTTCGATAGTATCGGTTATAAGCTGCTCCTGCACCGGAGCATAAATTATCTCGCCTGTATCCTTTGCTTTGGATGTCTTTCTTGCCATTTGGGCACCGTCCTTGTCCTTATATCATATAAAATTGCAATATCGTATCTTCACCGTTATATTTTTTTGACCGTATGAGCTGCCGCTCTGATCAGCCTGTTGTATAGCGCCAGCCCCAAGCCGCTTTGCTGCGGAAGATGCGCATAGATCATATCCACACCAAGAGCATCGGCGTCTCTGAGCGCGCCGAAAAGTCTTTGCGCCTGCGTTGCAAGATCGTCTCGTGCGCCTACATCTATTATTTTTTCATTCCGAAGAAATTCCTTTTCCTCGCTGTAGCAAAGTATCGCACAATTTTCTTTTTTCTGCGTCTCTGCCAAAAATTTCTCGACGCCTTCCCTCTCTCCGTCAAGGAGCACAAGCGGTGATGTCGGCGCATAATGCCTGTATTTCATACCCGGAGAGAGTGGACGCTCGTTTGCCGCAAGAGCCTCTGTCACGGCTGCGGCTATCTCAACCTGCTCGCACACGCATCCAAGCGCATCGGCGGTAATAGCGCCGGGACGAAGCATTATCGCCTTGTTGCCGTCGAGCTTAACTATGGTAGATTCAAGTCCGATCTCAGATGATCCTCCGTCGATGATAGCATCTATCTTTCCGTCCATATCTCCAATAACGTGTCGTCCGCACGTGGGAGACGGAGATCCCGATATATTAGCCGACGGTGCAGCTATCGCCACACCTGCCGCCGAAATCAGTGCTCTTGCAATAGCGTGAGATGGACAACGCACCGCCACGCTGTCAAGACCGCCCGTCACCTCAGTTGGAATTAAATCCTTTTTTGGAAGTATCACCGTAATCGGTCCGGGCATAAACGCGCGTGCGAGCTTGTAATAAAGCTCGGAGGTATATGCGTACCTCTCTGCGTCCTCCGGCTCTGCCACATGGATAATAAGCGGATTATCCGACGGGCGTCCCTTTGCTGCGTATATCTTCCTTGCCGCATTTTTATCTGTAGCATCAGCACCGAGACCGTATACCGTCTCGGTAGGAAATGCCACAAGTCCTCCGCCGTTCAATACAGACGCGCAACGAGCTATCGCCTCACCATCTATATTTTCGGGGTCTATTTTAAATATTTCAGTTTTCATATTAAACGCCCTCTGCGTTTTTGAGCTTTTCTGCCGTATCTGCGGTAATCAATGCATCGATCATAGCGCCGATATTTCCGTTAAGGAAGCCCTCAAGCGAATACAGAGTAAGTCCTATTCTGTGATCGGTTATGCGTCCCTGTGGATAGTTATAGGTTCTTATCCTCTCGCTACGGTCTCCCGTACCGACCTGACTCTTTCGATCAGACGCGATCTTTGCATTCTGCTCGGTTATTTTCATATCATAAAGCTTTGTTTTGAGCATTTTAAGTGCCTTATCGCGATTTTTGAACTGACTGCGTTCCTCCTGGCACTCAATAACTATACCAGATGGCTTATGCGTCAGTCTTACCGCCGACTCGGTCTTGTTGATATGCTGACCGCCCGCGCCGCTCGATTTACAGGACTCTATAATTATATCCGCAGGGTTTATCTCGACCTCAACGTCCTCCGCCTCGGGCAGCACCGCGACCGTCGCGGTAGACGTCTGTATTCTTCCCTGCGACTCTGTCTCCGGAACTCGCTGAACGCGGTGAACTCCGCTCTCAAACTTGAAACGCGAATAAGCGCCGTCGCCCTCGATCATAAACGTGACCTCCTTGAAGCCGCCAAGCTCGGTCTCGTTGGCGTTCATAAGCGACACCTTAAAGCCCTCGGACTCGGCATACATCGTGTACATACGGTAAAGAACTCCGGCAAAAAGTGCCGCTTCCTCACCACCTGCGCCACCGCGTATCTCAACCATAACGTTTTTATCGTCGTTAGGATCGCGAGGCAACAGAAGCACCTTAAGCTCATCAAGGAGAGTGTCCGTCTTTGGCTTTATTTCTTTGTATTCCGCAAGTGCCAGCTCGTGCATCTCGGCGTCAAGTGTATCGTCGAGCATTGCTCTCAGATCCTCACATTCAGCAACGACCGACTTATATTCGCGATATTTTTCAATAACAGGAGTGAGAGCCTTATATTCCTTCATGAGATCCGTAAATCGCTCCTGATCCGAAAAGACCTCGGGTGAGGCAAGCTCCTCCTCCATAGCACAATAGCGGACCTCTGCGTCCTTGAGTTTATCTAACATATTATCTCCGCTTCAAGAGTAGTTTTTTATCAGTCAAAATTGTAGAAAGCCTTTATAGCCTTGTGTGTCTCGTAAACGTCAACCTTAGCCGCAAGCTCATAGGGTGCGTGCATAGCGAGAAGCGCTACGCCGAGATCGATAGTCTCGATGTTATGCTTGGAAATGAACTTTGCAACCGTTCCGCCGCCGCCTGCGTCTACCTTGCCGAGCTCGCCCGATTGCCATACTACGTTATTTTCAGCCATAGCCGCTCTGAGCCAAGCAATAAACTCGGGGTTTGCGTCGTTGGTCGACGACTTTCCGCGAGATCCTGTATACTTTGTGAATACTGTACCGCATCCCACGAAGGAAGTGTTCATCTTTTCAAATACGTCGGCAAAGTTGGGATCGTATCCGCAGCAAACATCAGCAGACAGGCACTTAGAGCTTGCTCTGACAAGCGCAGAGGACACACCGAAGGAATCGGCAATAGCGTTAATAATATCAAGCATAAGATCGCTCTGCATTCCGCTCGCGCCGTCGCTTCCCGTCTCCTCCTTGTCGGCAAGGATACACATAAGCGTATGTACAGAATCGTCAGACTCAACGAGAGCTGTCAGCGAGGGATAAGCGCAAACACGGTCATCATGTCCGTAAGAGCCTATCATAGAGCGGTCAAAGCCAATGTCTCTTGCTTTAGCCGCAGGAACTACGCAAAGCTCGGACGAGAAGAAATCCTCTTCAACAATGCCGTACTTTTCCGCAATAAGAGTAAGAACAGCATTCTTTACAGAGTCCTCCTCTTCCTCGGGAATATTTCCGAGAATTACGTTGAGCTGCTCACCCTTAATAGCACTTTCAAGCGGAAGCTTTGCTTGCTCATAGCCTAAGTGAGGCAAAAGATCGGAAATATAGAATATGGGATCGGCATCGTCCTCACCTATGCAAACGTTGATAGTCTTACCCTCCTTGGTTATGATAACTCCGTGAAGTGCAAGAGGCGTTGCGACCCACTGATACTTGCGTATTCCGCCATAGTAGTGAGTTTTGAAATAAGCAATACCGCCATCCTCATAAAGCGGGCACTGCTTGAGATCTATTCTGGGGGCGTCGATATGGGACGCCGTTATACGGATACCCTTTGCGATGCTCTCGCTTCCTATTTTGAAAGCAAAAAGATTTTTGCCGCGATTGTTATAATAAAGCTTATCGCCAACCGATACCTTGTCGCCAAGCGTATATTCCTTATATCCGTTTGCGCTGAGCATAGCGATAGCCGTGCTTACAGCCTCACGCTCGGTCTTTGAGGAATCAAGAAAGCTCTTGTATCCCTCGCAATAGTCATAAGCCGCTTTGGTCGCCTCCTTACCAAGCTTTTTGTAAACCGTTTCTTTTTTGTAAAGCAGATCCTTGTTCATGTTACACCATCCTCATTTTTATAATATGTATTTTTATAATAATCTATAGCTTTGTTAACCTTTTTTACGTAGTTTCGTGTCTCCTTGAACGGAATGTATGTCAGGTTTCCATTTTCGTCGGAATATTCGGGATCTTTAAGCCATTTTGCCACGTTACCCTCGCCGCCGTTATAAGCCGCAAAAACCGTATCCCAATTATAAAACTTTTTAAAAAGGTATCGCAGATAATACGCACCGTATCGTATACTGACCTCGGGATCGCAAAGCTGATCCGACGCAAGATTTTCTCCAAGGTGATCCGATGAGGTCAGCCACTCAAAGGTGTTCGGCATCATCTGCATAAGCCCTATCGCTCCCGCGCTTGACGTTGCATTCTCGTCAAAATCGCTTTCAGTCTCGATTACGGCAAATATGATATACGCTGGAATATTATACTCCGCGGCGTACTTTTCAACTATCTCTCTGTAATCATCCGGATGAATGTGCCGTTCTACACGCCCCCATACGAAATCAATACCAAACGCCACACCAAATGCAATAGCTATCAGCAGAATTATCACTACGGGTCGCTTAAGCCTGATCATAGACAACCTCCGTGAAAAGCTCGCTTGAAAGCAGAGCTGCTATTTTTGCTTTGAGCATCTGTACAGATCCGTCATTTTCGAGAATAATATCCGAATGCTCCCTGTAAAATTCGTCGTTTTTTTGCGCTCTTATCCTCATTCTCGCCTTTTCCTCGGTAAGAGAATCACGCTGCATTATGCGCACAAGTCGCACACTCTCCGGAGCTAATACCGAAATTACCGCAGTGCACTCCTTATTAAACCCCGATTCGATCAATGTGGGTGCGTCAACAGCTACTATTCCGTAGCCGCGTCGGCGGTAATCGGAGATCATACGCCTAATTTCTACAAGCACGTGTCCAAGCACGTTTTTATTGAGAAGCTCCAGCCTTTCCTTATCCCCGAAGACTATAGCCGCAAGTGCTGCACGATCAAGCGTGCCATCGTCCGAAAACACTTCGTCTCCAAATGCGCGTCTGATAGCATCAAGACATTCGGAGGGCGGCAAAAGAAGTGAATGATATACGCGGTCGGCATCAATGCACGGTATATTCTTTTCGATAAGGCTGCGGCAAAGCAAGCTTTTGCCTGCGCCGCTGGGTCCTGTAATGCCGATTATTTTCATTTGACCGCACTCACTCCTTCCATCATATAAGTATAATACATTACATTATATTATATCTCATTTTATCATTTTTTTCAAGTGCTTAAGCACATATTTTTAAAAATTTCCTGTTGAATTGTCAATGATAGGTGACAGATTTTTCAGAAATAGTTGTCAAGGTGG
>CAZSSE010000078.1:5522-7309 GCA_964609165.1 uncultured Lachnospiraceae bacterium | reverse complement strand
GTAATTGGACGGAGGCAAAGGACAAAACGTGTACGGAGGACGGAAATATTAAGTATCGCCGGTGCACAAAATGTAAGCTCTACTTTGACGAAAACGGTAGAGAGATCAGTATTGAAGATACCGTGATAAAAGCGGGACATGACTACGGTACGTGGATAGCCGAAACACCGGCCGACTGTAAAAACGACGGTGTAAAGGGACACTATCATTGTAACGGCTGTAACAAGGACTTTGATAAAGATCATAAGTCGCTTGAAAGCTTAGCTATACCGGCAGGTGAACATAACTACTCAAACGGCACTTGCACGGGTTGCGGAGCAGCGAAGCCGAGCGAAGGATTGGAATATGCGCTTAACAGTGATGAGCGGTCCTATTCCGTCACGGGCATCGGCAGTTGTAGCGACAGAGATATAGTTATTCCGAGCACATATAACGGTCTGCCTGTCACGAGAATTGGCGGTATTGCGTTCTATTGTTGCACAGGACTTACAAGCATAACGATTCCCGACGGAGTGACGAGCATTGACAATACTGCGTTTTGCGGTTGTACAGGACTTACGAGCATAACGATAGGCAATGGCGTCACGAGCATCGGATCTGAGGCGTTCTACGGCTGTACAGGACTTGATGCGGTATATATAAGCAGTATAGAGGTATGGTGCGGTATAAGCTTTAGCGGAACCCCTATTGACGGTAGTTGCATACTTACGCCTTGCAGCAATCCTCTTTATTATGCACATAATCTATATCTGAATAATGAATTGGTAACAAATATTATTATACCTGACAGTGTTACGAGCATTGGTTATAGTGCGTTCTATAATTGCACAGGACTTACAAGCATAACGATTCCCGACAGTGTTACGAGCATAGGCAATGGTGCGTTCTATAATTGCAAAGGACTTACAAGCATAACGATTCCCGACAGTGTTACGAGCATAGGCGATGGTGCCTTCTATAATTGCACAGGAATTACGAGCATCACGTTTTCCGATAGCGTGACGAGCATTGGTTATGGTGCATTCGGTAATTGTTACGGTATTATAAAATTAGAGAGTTACGTATATTACGTAGACAAATGGGTGATCGACTGCGCCGAAGGTGCTCAAAGCGTTTCTCTGTTAGAAAATACGGTAGGAATCGGCGATGAGGCATTCTATAATTGCACGAAACTTGAAAGCATAACGATTCCCGAAAGCGTTACGAGCATCGGCAGTTCTGCATTTAGCGGTTGCACAAGCCTTACGAGCATAACGATTCCCGAAAGCGTTACGAGCATCGGAGATGAGGCATTCTATAATTGCACGAAACTTGAAAGCATAACGATTCCCGAAAGCGTTACGAGCATCGGCAGTTCTGCATTTAGCGGTTGCACAAGCCTTACGAGCATAACGATTCCCGAAAGCGTTACGAGCATTGGCGATTATGCGTTCTATGGTTGCACAGGAATTACGAGCATAAAGATTCCCGAAAGTGTTACGAGCATTAGAAAGGCCACGTTTACCCTTTGCAAAGGACTTACAAGCATAACGATTCCGAACAGCGTTACGAGCATCGAAAGTTATGCATTTAGCGTTTGCACAAGCCTTACGAGCATAACGATTCCGAACAGCGTTACGAGCATCGGAAGTTATGCATTTAGAGATTGCACAAGCCTTACGAGTATAACGATTCCGAACGGCGTTACGAGCATTGGTGGATTTAGCGGTTGCACAGGACTTACGAGTATAACGATTCCCGAAAGCGTTACGAGCATTGGCGATTATGCGTTCTATGGTTGCACAGGA
>CAZSSE010000078.1:0-5422 GCA_964609165.1 uncultured Lachnospiraceae bacterium | reverse complement strand
GGTTGCACAGGACTTACGAGTATAACGATTCCCGAAAGCGTGACGAGCATTGGCGATTATGCGTTCTATGGTTGCACAGGACTTACGAGTATAACGATTCCCGAAAGCGTGACGAGCATTGGCGGTTCTGCATTTAGCGGTTGCACAAGCCTTACGAGTATAACGATTCCGAACGGCGTTAAGAGCATTGGCGATTCTGCATTTAGCGGTTGCACAGGACTTACAAGCATAACGATTCCCGAAAGCGTGACATACATTAAAGAGGATGCGTTTTACGGTTGCGGAAACCTCATAAGTGTAACGTTTAATAATACAGTAGGTTGGTTTTTCACAGATCCTTATCGTACAGAAGAGGTTATCGTAATCGACCCTTACAAAAATGCAACTAATTTAAAAAATCGTTCCGGCTGGGGCTACTTTCATTGTGAACGCAGCTAAAACAAAATTGAAGATCCACAGGCAGATTTAACTTCTGCCTGTGGCAAATGAAATTTAAGGAGAATAAAAATGTACTATTTTAAAGCAACGGTTAAAACGTTGAAAATTAAAGAAATTCCCAAAAAATCTGCTAATAACGGTGAAGGAAGCGATCCCACAAACACCGCTACTATCAACATTCACGAATATATTGCAACTTTTTCATATTGCGAAACATTCAAGGGATTTGATAAAAAAATATATGCAATAGCATATGACAATAATAATCCAATCAATACTATCAAGTTAGACGAGGATCAAGATCTTACCACCAATAAAGAAATTTTTGACTTTCTTTGCTCTATGAAGGATGAAAAACTGTTGATTGGTTTTGACAAAGATACGTTTGAATTAAAAGAGGTATCCTTGGAAAATGATTAAAGCAAACTCTTTTACCGAGCTTTGGTGTGAAATAAAAAAATCAAATGCAGAGAAGATGAGCTGTTGTTCTTTCGAGGACATGCCGATAAAAGCTACGTTTTGGTGCCTTCTGCTTTAAGACGAGATGAAGACTTAAGAAAAGAAGATCAATATTACCACGACATTATGGTTGAATGCCCTGAAGAATTTAAGAAAAATGAGCATTTAAGCAATCTTGCAAAAATGCAGCATTACGGCTCTGTTACAAGACTTCTTGATTGGTCTTTTAATCCTTTGATCGGTACGTTTATGGCAGTTGAAGACAAATTTGACACAGACGGAAAGCTTTACATAATGAAAAAGAAAAAGTCCGAAATTTTGCACCATACAAGCGACAAAGCCCTTATGCTTTCTTGTTTGCCTTTGCTAACCTATGATGATAAAAAAGATCTTGAAAAGTTTTGCAAGCAGCATACGGGAGTGATAAATGATAGGCTTGCCAAAACTTCTGTTGCTATGACACACTTACTCCACGAAATAAGAAGTGAATTTCCCGCATTTGAAACCGCTATCGTCGGTGAAGATTTATTAAAGTCGTATCTTGTGATTACATACCGAGATACACCGAGAATAAAATTTCAAAAGGGTGCATTTACCATTTTCGGATTAGGTGACGAGGCAAAGAAAATGATAAAAAAAGAGAGCATCACGGAAATTGTGATTGATAAAGACGCCAAAAAACAAATTCGCGAAGATATTGCACTTATGGGAATTGATTCAAGCACGGTATATCCCGATTTGGAACGCAAAACAATCATTCAAAGAAAATTTAAATTAAAATATGACAAAATATAAATAAAAGAGCATATCCGAAAAATCCGATATGACGTTATGCGATCAAGCACGACGTTTTAAAAAACATGGAGCTGCATCCGCAGGAGCAGCTCCAAAATTTTTAGTTTTCTGATGAATTTAAGTTTCCGGAAATTGACTGTTGTATAATTTGTAATAGAATCCACGCTTTTCAATAAGCTCATTATGTGATCCTTGCTCGATGATATTTCCGTCGCGCATAACGAGAATAACGTCTGATTCCTTTATCGTAGACAGACGATGCGCAACGACAAAGGCGGTTCTGCCTGTCATAAGCCTTTTAAACGCCTTTTGTATGCGTATCTCGGTTCGAGTATCTATAGAGGACGTAGCCTCGTCCAAAATAAGAATTTTAGGATCTGTAAGCATTATGCGGGCAATGCACAGCAGTTGTCTTTGCCCCTGCGAAAGCGATCCGCTCGTTTCGCCGATAACGGTATCGTATCCTTGCGGAAGCTTTTTTATAAAACTGTGTGCGTGTGCCGCCTTTGCTGCATTTACTATTTCCTCATCGGTGGCATTGGGATTGCCGAATGCAATGTTCGCCTTAATAGTTTCATTACTAAGCCACGTGTCCTGCAATACCATACCGTAGCAATCCCGGAGATCCGTTCTCGGAATTTCGCGTATATCCTTACCGCCAAGTAGTATTTGACCTTCTTTGACGTCATAAAATCTCATAAGAAGGTTTATAAGAGTAGTTTTTCCGCATCCTGTCGGACCGACTATTGCGATATGCTGACCGTGAGCTGCTTTGAAGCTGAAATCTTTAATTAGCTGCTGATCCGGAGTATAAGAAAACGATACATTCTTGAATTCTATCTCCATATTATCACGGTCGAGCAGCTCGGTAGCACCGTCGGTCTCAATCGGTGATTCGATAAGGTAAAAAACTCGGTCGGCACAAGCTAATGCTCCTTGAAGCTCGGTAATAACTCCGGAGATCTCGTTAAATGGCTTCGTATATTGCGTAGCGTAGGAAAGAAAGCTTGAAAGCATTCCCACGCTTATTGCGGACGAGGGAGATGATACACACATCAAAGCACCCGTAAGAGCGACAAGCGCATAAACTACACTGTTTACAAAGCGTGTTGATGGATTGGTCGTAGATGAGAAGAATATAGCCTTGAGAGAGATATTTGCAAGACGTTCGTTAATCTCGTCAAAGCTATTACATGCCTTACTCTCGTATCCAAATGCTACGACGGTTTTGTGATCTCCTATCATTTCGTCGATAAGCGCTGTCTGTTCGCTTCTGATTTCAGACTGCTTTTTGAACATGGAATATGTTTTTTTTGCTATAAAAGCCGAAACAAACAGGGACAGAGGAGTTACAAATACAACGATAAGAGTAACGAGGGGACTGATAAAGAACATAAAGATCAGCGTACCCAAAATCGTTAATATACCATTGAAGAATTGTGTGAATCCCAGCAAAAGACCGTCTGAGAATTGATCGCAGTCGGCGATAATACGGCTTACAATATCTCCTGAACGGTGTGAGTCTATGAATGATACGGGGAATTTCTGTATCTTTACAAACACCTCGTAGCGAACATTCTTGACGATTCCATATGTCATACGGTTATTCAGAACATTGATAAGCCATTGCAGCACAGATGTAATAAGAATGGCTATCAATACCTTGAAAAGTATCTGAAGTATGCCGTTCATGTCAACGTTGTCCTTGCCGACGGCAAGATCAATAGCATCTCCTATAAGTATAGGTACATAGAGTGTCAGACCTACCGATACGGCAGTGAATATCAGCGAAAGGAAAAAATGAAATCGGTATCTTTTAAGATATTTCAACACCTTAAGAAAGACAGAAACATTATTAGTAAGTGATTTTTTCATTATTTGTCACCTCCTTTGGAAAACTGCGTATCATATATCTCGCGATATATTTCGCAGGTATTAAGGAGATCTGCATGCTTGCCGATGCCGACAGGCACACCGTCATCAAGTACAATGATAAGGTCAGCGTGCATTATTGACGAGGCACGCTGTGAAATTATAAAAACAGTTGGATCATAATCAAGTGAGGATATGTTTTTACGGAGAATAGATTCGGTGGCATAATCCAATGCAGATGCCGAGTCGTCAAGAATAATGATCTTTGGACGGCGAACCAGTGCACGCGCAACGGTAAGACGCTGACGCTGACCGCCCGAAAAGTTCTTTCCGCCCTGAAGCACAACTTCATCAAGTCGGTTTTCCTTTTCTTCAACAAAATCCTTGGCGCAGGCAAGCCTGAGTGCATCCCACAGCTCGGCGTCGGTAGCATTTTCATTACCTACCATAAGGTTAGAGCGGATGGTTCCCGCAAAGAGCGTTGCTTTTTGGGGAACTATACCAAAGGTTGCTTTTAGATCGTCTGAGGACAAGAGCGAAGCATTCTTCCCAAAAACAAAAACATTGCCCTCGGTGGCGTGATAAAATCCGGGTATCAGATTTGCAAGTGTAGATTTTCCGGATCCGGTTCCTCCTATAATGCCCACGGTATCTCCCGGGCTTACACTGAAGGTTATATTTTTAAGAACACTTTCACTCTGACCCGATGTATCATAGCTGAAGCTTACGTTATCAAAGCATACAGCAGAACCGTCATTTTTGCTCTTATCGGTTACTGTGAAATCAATGTCTGAGGGAGTATCAAGAACAGACGATATTCTTGATGCACTTGCGGCTGCTTTATTGAGGGTTATGATAAGGCTTGCCAGCTTTATGAGCTCGACAAGTATTTGGGATATATAGTTGTAGAGAGCTACAAGCTCGCCCTGCGATATGACACCGGAGTTCACCGTCAATGCACCGTTGTGTATAAGAATGATGATTGCAAAATTTATGATAGCGTAGGTAAGGGGATTCATCAGAGCAGAGATCTTACCGGAAAAAAGCTGAAGCTTATTGAGTTCAGAGACTCTCTGACCGAAATCATCTATCTCATCCTGCTCCTTGTTGAAGGAACGGATGACACGTGTTCCGCTGTAATTTGATCTGACCTTGGAGACAACGAGATCAAGCTTTGACTGCGTTTTCTTTTGCATTGCAATATTTATAAGCATAATTCCGAACACTATTATTGCAAGAATGACTATAGCTACCGCAAAAATAATACCGAGCCAAAAATCAATAAGCATAGCGCATATCATAGCACCGAAGACTATAAATGGTGAGCGCATAAATATCCGCAAGAACATATTCACGCCCGTCTGCACGGAATTGATGTCGCTCGTTATTCGTGTGACAAGAGTTGATGTTCCGAGCTTGTCTGTCAACGAATAGCTGAAGCTCTGTATCTTTGAAAAAAGAGCCGAACGTACTTTAGTAGCAAATCCTACAGCGGCACGTGCGGCGAAAAATTGGGCACAAATAGCACTAATAAGACCGACAATGCCGAGCAAAAGCATAAATCCGCATGCACGCCATATAACGCCCGTATTGTTTTGATTTATTCCACGGTCAATTATCACCGACACCGCAATGGGTATCAAAAGCTCGAAAATAGCTTCAAGCATCTTAAAGGCGGGAGCAAGAAATGATTCTTTTTTATAATCCTGTAAATAGCGAAGCAAACGTTTCAAAATAAACCTCCGAATCATAATAAAAACTCCAAGCCCGAGGACTTGGAGTTTTTTGGTGGAGACAACTGGGATCGAACCAGTGACCTCATGCATGTCAAGCATGCACTCTAACCAGCTGAGCTATG
>CAZSSE010000077.1:0-7485 GCA_964609165.1 uncultured Lachnospiraceae bacterium | reverse complement strand
CACCTATGGTCGCGGCTATGAACTCTACCGTTCCCGTTATCAATGCGGGCGACGGCGGACATAACCACCCCACGCAAACCCTTACAGACCTTCTCACGATAAAGTGCGAGAAGGGCAGACTTTGCGACCTTACCGTAGGACTTTGCGGAGACCTTAAGTTCGGCAGAACGGTACATTCGCTTATCACCGCTCTCTCGCGATATACAGGCATTCGCTTTGTGCTCATCTCTCCAAAGGAGCTGACTCTCCCCGAGTACGTAAAGAGCGAGGTGCTTGACCGCAAGGGCATAGAGTATTTTGAGACTACATCGCTTGACGAAAGTCTTCCCGAGCTTGATATTCTCTATATGACACGTGTTCAGCGCGAACGCTTCTTTAACGAGCAGGACTACATCAGACTTAAGGACAGCTATATTCTCACACTCGAAAAGCTCGATCTTGCAAAGCCTGATCTTTGCATTATGCACCCGCTCCCCCGCGTAAACGAGATAAGCGTAGGAGTTGACAGTGACAGCCGCGCTTGCTATTTCAAGCAGGTGCTCTACGGAAAGTACATTCGTATGGCTCTTATTAAAATGCTTTTGGAGGAGGCAGCAAAATGAACGTGGACGAGATAAAGAACGGTGTTGTCATCGATCATATCAAGGCAGGTCAGGCTATGGAAATATACAAATTCCTTGGACTTGACAAGCTCGACTGTACCGTCGCTATCATAAAAAACGCTATCAGCCCAAGAATGGGTAAAAAGGATATTATCAAGATCGACGCAGACATCGAACTTGATATGTCGGTTCTCGGCTATATCGATCATAACCTTACCATCAACGTCATCAAGGACGGCATCACTATGCGTAAATACCACCCGGAGCTTCCCCTTGAGATCGTCGATATAGTTAAATGCAAAAATCCTCGCTGCATTACCTCAACCGAGCAGGAGCTATCACACGTCTTTAAGCTCACCGATCGTGAGCATAGAGTATATCGCTGTGTTTATTGCGACAGCAAGGCTAAAAGATAAGTTGGCTTCATACACTATTCATACACTAAAGGTCAGGGCTTTGCTGCCTTTCATTAAGTAAATTTTATCGGCTGAAGGTTGCTTTACGCCGACTGTATCTGATGATCTGATGAAGCAGTTTTTCCGAGAAAGAGCTTTCGGACAGCTCAACGCTGCCGAAAGCTCTTTTATTTTCCTCTTTTCAATTTCAGGCTTTTTACCGCGGCAATACCGAAAACCGTAAGCGTTATTATATGTACAGGCTGCAACGACGGCGCACTCAAAAACGACGGTGCAAATTCTCCCGTAAAATCTATCCGATCGCCAAAGATCGCAAGCCCCGCCGCAATCAAAATAAGATCAAGTGCTCCGCGAATAAGCTTTGCCAAAAAATACGGTCGGTAGGCTATTTTATGATCCGAGCAAAGGCTAACGAGCTGAAAATGCACCGACAGCCCAGACCAACCGACGATCGCGGCAGTACAAAGGCAGGCGGAATATGTCGGAAGCGACGACGCAGCGGCTACTCCGCCCGTTATCTCAAAAAAGCCTATAAGTGCTGTTTTTATCGCCCTTGGAAGCCCGGCGGCATCGGCATAAGCACTCAATATTCCCGTAACCGACGAGAAAAATACAACGAATGAGCAAACGTACAGCATGCTCGATGCGCTCGACGTTACCGCACTGACCACCGACTGTAGCCCCGCGCTCTCTTCTTGCGACCTTACGCCACGCGCAAGCGTTTCTTCGTCATCTCTTTTTTTATGCGAAAAAAACACTCTGCCCACCGCGCCTATAACGGTGGCTGAAATTATCTCGGCACAGTACAGCATTACCCCGAACTCCCGTGAGGAAAACAGAGACACGCCGACAGCACTTATCAGAAACGCTGAGCTGGGACCGTTGCAAAACGTAAGCAAATGCTCAAGCTCGGATCGGCTGATCTTGCCGTTCTCATATAACGAAACCGCACTTTTCGTACCTATGGGAAATCCGCAGACTATTCCCAACAAAAAGGCTATACAGCCCTCTCGCCGTATCCCGAACAGCCCCTCAAAAACCCCGCCGAAAATACGCGCAACAAGCTTCGCCGCGCCCGACGAGACGAGAAGCTCGGATAGCACCATGAACGGAAATAGTGCGGGAATAACGGTAGACACGCAAAGCCTCATTCCGCCCGACATAGAGGATATGGCAAGCTCGGAATGACGAAATGTCAGTAAAAGCACCGCCACGCTCATCACGCAAAAGAGTATCTGCCCCGCCGAAGGTCTTGTGGGATTCAGGGTACTTTTTTTATTTTCAGTATATTCATCGGTCATTGCAGGCTCACCTCGGGCATAGATATTTTTAAGAAGGCACTGCTAAATTTTATATATCCGTGCAACTAAATATGCAAAGGAGCAGCTATGAAAAAAGATCGGTCAAGACAAACAATATCCAAAAGCGAGCGGCTCTGCCGTATTCTTGACATCTCACCCGAGAACCTGCCTCACGGTCACGCCGTTGAAATACTCGGTAAAAGTCTGGTAAGAGTGCGCGGCGGCGGCTCGATCCTGCTGTACACGCCCGAGGAAATAAGAATAGCAATTCCTCGGAAAAAGGAATATCTGTCGGTAAAGGGAGACGAGCTTTCGTGCTCGTCGTATAACCGTGGAGCACTCGGCATAGAAGGCGTAATAAGCTCGGTAAGCTTTGAGGAGAATTTATGAGCAAAAGACACCCGTTCCTGTTTTTGATAGGCTATCGCAGATACGAGACCTCACGCGCTCATATCGGCAGGCTTATAGATCTTTGCCGTGCCGAGGGTATTCCGTACAGCGAAGTAATTTTTTCTGAAAGCAGCGCAAGCATTGTTACCTCATTTTTTTACTCGTTCAGGCTTGAAAAAAGAGCTTGTGAGCTCGGGCTATCGCTAACGCTTATTGCGTCGCACGGTATCCCTGCTTTGCTTCTCAGATACCGACACCGCTACGGTCTCTTTGCGGGACTGATAATTTCTATCGTTCTCATATTCCTTTCGGGAAGCGTAATATGGGATATTCGCATTGACGGTGAAAACAGGCTTACCGAGCGTGAGGTCGAATCCATCCTTTCGGATTGCGGACTTGAGCTCGGCACGCGACGCCGCTCGCTTGATATTGATACGCTTGAAAACCGTGTTATGATACGCTCGGACGATATAGCATGGATAAGTGTAAACATCATAGGAACCGTTGCCGAGGTCGAGATCCGCGAGCTTACGGTGGCAGAGGAGCCCGAGGAGCTTGGAGACGCATCAAATCTCGTAGCGGGCACGGACGGAAGGATAGTCGGATTTGAGGACGTCAAGGGAAATATAGCGGTCGAGATCGGCGAGAGCGTTGCCGAGGGACAGCTTTTGATCGGCGGAATATACGGCGATGAGGACAGCGGATTTCGCTATACCAACGCGCATGGGCGCGTGCTTGCCGAGGTAGACCGCACGTTTGATGTGGAGGTTCCGCGTGTTGAGAGCAAAAAAATGTATACAGGAGAGGTAAAATGCGAAAAATATCTGATTTTTTTCAAAAAAAGAATAAAATTTTTCGCAAACTATAGAAATTTACCTATAAGTTGTGATAAAATAGAGGTAGAGGAATTTATAGGTGCGCCGCGTGGCTTTGAGCTTCCCTTCGGAATATACGAGGCGCGCTATCTTGAGTACGAATACGTCGACGAGGTACGTGACGACGCTGCCCTTTCGATGATCGCAGATCACCGAATGGATGCGCTTATCGCCGATCAGCTTTCAGATGCAGAGATACTGCAAAGGAAAACGAGCTTTGAGCTTTACGACGATAGGCTGATCCTGCGTACAAGGATACGCTGTGTGCAAAACATTGCCAAGCGGAAGGATATAGAGGTACTGACGTGATTTGTTCGTGCAAAAGAAATGCGGCAAAATAAAGCCCTATTAAAAACAACAAAACGGAGAGAATATGGAGCAAAGAAACGTAAAAATAGAAAATTCGGAGCTTACTGCGAGGTTATTCGGAAGCTTTGACATCAACACACGAATGATCGAAAAGGCGTTTGCTGTCAGCATTCGCAACCGAAGCGGCGAAGAGGGCGACGCTGTATCTGTCGTGGGCGAGAGCGGCGAGCAGGTAAGGCTTGCGGCGGCGGCTATCGAGTATCTTGCAAAGCTCGCGCGATCAAACGAAACGCTGACCGAGCAGCAGGTGGGCTACGTTATCTCAATGGTACGCGACGGCAATGAAAGCGAGCTTGAAAGCCTTGACGGAGATTGCATATGCATCACTACCCGAGGAAAGCCGATAAAGGCGAAAACCGTAGGGCAGAAAAGATACGTTGAGGCTATCTCAAAGAATACCGTGGTTTTCGGCATCGGTCCAGCAGGCACGGGTAAGACCTTCCTTGCGGTGGCTATGGCTGTCCGGGCGCTCCGGCAAAAGCAGGTCAGCAGGATCATACTTACTCGCCCCGCCATAGAGGCGGGCGAGAAGCTCGGATTTCTCCCCGGAGATCTGCAAAGCAAGATAGATCCTTATCTCCGACCTCTTTACGACGCAATGTTTGAGATGATGGGCGCGGAGAACTATCAGCGTCTGCTTGAAAAGGGCACTATCGAGATCGCACCGCTTGCCTATATGCGCGGACGAACGCTCGACGACAGCTTCATAATTCTTGACGAGGCGCAGAACGCCACTCCCGAGCAAATGAAGATGTTTCTCACACGTCTTGGCTTCAACTCAAAGGCAGTCATTACGGGAGACCTGACGCAGACCGACCTGCCAAACGGTCAGAAGAGCGGACTTGCCACGGCTGTACACATACTCGACGGCGTTGAGGATATAAAAATACACGAGTTTTCCGATCGTGACGTCGTTCGTCACAAGCTCGTTCAGCGCATAATCCTCGCTTACGAAAGCTATGAGCGCAAGCAGGCGCACGACAAAAAGCCCGATGAACATAAAAAATACCGAGCTCAGGGCAAAAGCAGCTCGGGAGGAGAAAGAAAATGAAAGCTAAAATAATGATATATTTTACAAATTCGCAGGAGCTGTTCACTATCAGCTACAAGCTCAAAATGCTCGTGCGACGCGCCGTTATCGCCTCTCTTGAATACGAGGGCTTCGGAGCCGACACAGAGCTTTCGGTTACGTTTACAGACAATGAGGGAATACGAGCGATAAACGCTCAGTTCCGCGGAATAGACAAGCCGACAGATGTGCTATCATTCCCCCTGACCGACTACGAAAGCGTCGATTTTCCCGTAGCGGACGAGCCCGAATCAAGCCTTGGCGACATAGTTATATCACTCGAAAGAGCCGACGAGCAGGCGCATGAGTTTGGACATTCCTTCGAGCGCGAGGTCGCATTCCTCACGGTACACTCAATGCTCCACCTTCTCGGATACGATCACGTCGATAGCGAAGAGGACGACGCAGAAATGCGCCGCAGGCAAAGAGAAATACTTATATCTATGGGCTTGGGCATTAAATAAACCTTATGTTTTTTTCCTTCTTTTCTTGAAAGAAAAGAAGCAAAAGAACTTCACACAAAAGAATTATTTATGTTGACGCCCTATGCAGATATTATCCATACATTGTAGGGAAAGGAAAGAAGCAAAGAGCTTCACACAAGAGAATTATTTATGTTGACGCCTTATGCAGATATACCTATATCTTATTATTCTGTAGGGACCGGCGTCCCCGACGGTCCGGATATGCAAGCGATCATTACGAGCAATCCGTCCGTTGCCAAGAGACCGACAGATACCGCAGAAAAACACTCGGTATAAATCCATACCGAGGTAAAAGCTCCCAATAAAAACTAACTAAAAAGGAATAAAAAAATGAAAAAAACAGCATTTATAGCAATAGTAGGCAGACCTAACGTAGGAAAATCGACACTGCTCAACGCGATACTCGGCGAAAAGGTAGCCATCGTATCAAGCAAGCCGCAAACGACGAGAAACAGGATCACGGGAATATTTACGCGCGGTGAGGAGCAGTACGTATTCCTTGACACACCCGGAATACATTCCCCAAAGAACAGTCTCGGTGAATTTATGGTCAGAACGGCAGACACGTCGATGCGCGATGCCGACGCGGTCGTGCTCGTGGTCGACACAGGTAAAGAGATCACCTCTGTGGAGGAAAACGTAATAGCCTACCTCAAGAAAAGCGGAATACCGGCAATTCTCGCGCTAAATAAGATAGATATATACGACCGAGAGGTGCTTGCAGCTACCATCAGCAAATACGCCGAGAAACACGACTTTGCGGCTTTCGTCCCGATAGCCGCAAAGAAGGGCAAGAACGTCCCCGAGCTTATGGACGAATGTGCTAAATTCCTCGTTGAGTCGGATTGGTTCTTCCCCGACGATATGGTAACAGATCAGCCCGAGCGTCAGATCGCCGCAGAGATCATTCGTGAGAAGATATTGCGCACGCTCAACAAGGAAATTCCGCACGGAACCGCCGTTGTTATTGAAGAATTTAAGGATGAGGGCACGCTCGTGCGTATTCGCGCGGAAATATTCTGCGAGAAGGCATCGCACAAGGGAATTATCGTCGGCAAGGGCGGCGAGGCACTCAAGCTCATCGGCACCTATGCGCGCGAGGATCTTGAAAAAATGTTCGGAGTAAAGGTATACCTCAACCTTTGGGTAAAGGTAAAGGAAAATTGGCGCGAGAGTGCAAGAACGGTAAGCAATTTCGGCTACCGTGATGAAGACTGATAGCTTTCGAGATGCAAAGAGGTAAAAATGAGAAAGGCGTGCGACGGATTAGTTCTGCGTGTCTGTGATTGCTGCGAGCACGACCGCTCGCTCGTTCTGCTGACTGCCGACGAAGGAAAAATATATATCACCGCAAAGGGTGCCCGAAGCATAAAAAGCAAAACAGCGTCGCTTTGCCGTATCTGCGCGTACATAAACGTCGAGCTTTACGAAAAAAACGGACGGTGCTGGCTTGCCGGCGGATCTGTCAATAATGCGTTTTTCGGCTTGAACGAGGATATTTCCTCATTTGCGCTCGCATCTTATATAATGCAACTTGCCTATGAGATCACGGGTGAGGGCTATCCCGCAAGCGAGGTACTGCGAATGACGCTGAACACCCTGTATGCAATCGAGCAGCATCTAAAGCCGCTTGAACAGATCAAAGCGACCTACGAGCTTTTTGCCGCCAACATATCGGGATTTACGCCCGATCTATCGTCCTGCTCTTTATGCGACGGTAATGACTATAGCGGCGGTCTGTGGCTTGACGTTATGAACGGAGCGCTGATATGCGAAAAATGTCAAAGCAAGCGCGGCGGTCTGCCGATTCCCGAAATAGATGAGTTTGAAACAAAAAACATCCTGCTGCCGCTTGATTCCTCGGCACTTGAGGCTATGCGCTACGTTTCATCTGCCCCTCTGCAAAGAATTTTTGCATACGGAATCAACAGCGAGCACTCTATGGCTCTGCTCTCTCGCGCGGCGGAGAATTACATAT
>CAZSSE010000076.1:0-7506 GCA_964609165.1 uncultured Lachnospiraceae bacterium | reverse complement strand
ATATAATATATTATAAATGTTTTGAAAGAAAATGCAATAAATCTGTTGCAAAAAAGGCGAAAATATGGTATAATCAAAGCAGAATATTTCAGTGTGACGAGGTGCTGTCTTTTTTAAGATCCGAATAGATCCTCCACACGCTTTTGATGTTAATTTTGATGTTGATTTGATATTAAGCACACGGTGCGCGAAAGGAGAAAATAATGTCATATCTCGACGACCTTTCGGATATTTGGGAGCAGATAAAAGCCTCTCTTTCAGAGCAATTTTCGCCATCACAAATGGAGCTTTGGTTCAATCCCCTCACGATCCATTCTTACGATAACAACGTAATAACGCTATCGACAAATTCCGAATTTAAATACACAAAGATAAAAGAAAAATATCTCTCGGTCATAAAGGAAGAATTTACTCAATTTTTCGGATTCGATCAGGAGGTAGATATAATATTTACGGGCGAGCCGACAAGCCCCGAGAAAATGCAGCGTCAGCTCGGAATATACCGCAACAAGACGCCTGCGGTCGGCGAACCTGTCAAGAATGAGCAAATTGCGGGCAACGAGGCTAAAGCCGATAATGTTGTCCCCACGGGAGTTCTGCCTATAGACTACAGCTTCCAATATACCTTCGACAATTTTATCGTGGGCAGCTCAAATAAATTCGCTCACGCCGCCTGCACGGCGGTTGCGGCACATCCGGCTTCAAATTACAATCCGCTGTTCATATACGGCCCGTCGGGACTTGGAAAAACACACCTTATGAGCGCGATCGTAAACGAGATCAAACGCAAAAATCCCGCAGCAAAGGTCATTTATATAAAGGGCGACGATTTTACAAACGAGATGATCGAGAGCCTTACAAAGCAGGAAATGCACAAATTCCACGCCAAATACAGAAATTGCGACATTTTGCTGATCGACGATATACAATTCATTGCCGGAAAGACCTCCACGCAGGAGGAATTTTTCCATACCTTCAACACTCTTTACGAGGACAGAAAGCAGATCGTTATGTCGTCCGATCGTCCGCCAAAGGACATACAGACGCTTGAGGATCGACTTAAAACCAGATTTGAATGGGGACTTATAGCCGATATTCAGCCGCCCGATCTTGAGCTGAGAATAGCGATAATCAAGAAAAAGGCAGAGCAGGTATCAATAAATCTCTCCGATGAGGTGCTTACCTTCCTTGCGGAAAATCTTCGCTCGAACATAAGACAGATCGAAGGAACCATCAAAAAGCTGAGCGCTATAGTATTCCTCTCGGGACGTACAATAACTATGGAGATCGCGGCATCCTGTCTTCAGGAGATAACAGGCGGAGTAGTTCCGGTTCAGGTCGTGGTCGATAAGATATTCTCGGCAGTGTACGGAAAGTATAACGTAGGCAAGGAGGATCTGCTCGGTCAGAGGCGCACCAAGGATATTGCGTTTGCACGACACGTCTGTATATATCTCATCAAGGAGATAACCGATATGTCTTATCCCGGAATAGGAAAAATGTTTAACCGCGATCATACAACAATTATGGCGTCCTGCTCGCTTATAGCGGGTAAGATCGCGTCGGACGCAATGCTTGCGGTCGATATTGCGGATATGACCAAGGAGGTCAACGGCTAAAAAACGACGTTACAACAAGTTTTCCAACGACATTTCCACAGTCGCTGTGGAAAAAGAAAGTTTTTCAAATTTTTTTCAACACAATAATTTAAAAAGTCGGTTAAAGCCAACCATATCAAGGCTTTTTAAGTGTTTAAGATATTTTTGACAGATCTTGAAAAGTTCGTCACCGCAGCCATTCGCGCCTGTGATTTTCACAGTTTGGTACAACATTTTGAGACTGCTTGAGACTCTCGACCGTCCTACTTTTCCACAGGTGGATAAAAATGCTTCACCAAAATAAAGTATTTTGGGATTTTTGAATTTTTCACAAAAAATCAAGGCGTCGCAAAAATGTGACTTGTGGAAAAGCTGCTTTATTTTCAACAGACTTTAAACATAGCTTTCAAGAGATTAATTCAAAATTTCAAAGCCGAAAATTTCAGATGCCGCAAGGCTTGCGCGGCTTTTCCACAGTTTCAACAGCCCCTAATACTTTTACTAATGCTAAGTATGTATTGTATGTATTGTATGTAGCGCGCGTGAGAGCTTCGGCATAGTAATTGCAAAATACCCTGCGTGGCAATAGTGTACTTTGTTTCTTTGGATAATCACCGCATTGTACGGCGACGCTCCATCTTGATTGTAGGGACCGGCGTCCTCGACAGTCCGTGCAATATAACAAAATTATATCAAAACAATCGGTTTGTGATCCGAAATAATATTGCCGACGCATAATGACCCTATAATTTTTTAACGACATCGGACCGTCGAGGACGCCGGTTCCTACAATCGAAATGCTAACGCCGTGCGGTGTGTTAACGCAATGCCCACGAACCGTGGGGACGCCGATCCCTACAGTGGAAGATATGTTTTGTTTATGTGGATAACAACGGTATCGTTTGGCGAACAAATATATCTTGATTCTTCGGATAAAAGCCGTTCTGTACAGCGACCGTTCTTATTGATAGGAATTGACTTGAATTGGTTGGAACGGACAGTATGGGACATCGACCAATGTAGACTAACTTCAAGCAAAAGTTCTTTTTGTCCTTTTCTCGAAAGAAAAGGACAGAAAACAAAAAAACAAGAAAATGATAAAAAACTAACTAAACATAAAAGGAGAATATTATGAAGATCATATTCAATCGCACAGTAGTAGGCAGCGCCATAGCACCGCTGATGTATGCGGTATCGGGAAAGTCGACGCTGAGTGCGGCTGACGGAATACTTATAGAGGCAAGAGTTCCGGATACGTGTGTGCTTACGACCTTTGATCTTGAGAAGGGTGTAAGAATAACCGTTGAGGCGAAGGTAATAGAAGAAGGAAGCTATATAATCAACGCGCAGAAATTCAATCAGACGCTTCGTGTAATGGACGGAGAGGAGATAACGCTTACCGTTGACGACAAGATGGTTGCATCGATCGTAAGCGGAAAATCGTCGCATAAGATGATCGCACTCGCAGGCTCGGATTTTCCGTCGATCCCCGATCTTGTAAGCGACAGAAGCTTCATAATTTCTCAGGCTATCGTAAAGAAGATGTTCTCACAGGTAGCGTTTGCTATGGGCAACAATGACAACAGGCAGGTTCTCAACGGAACCTTTGTAAAGATAGACGATGATTCGATCACAATGGTCGCTTGCGACAGCTTCAAGCTGGCAAAGTGCCGCAGACGCACCGAGCTTACCAATAAAAATACCAATGGAAACGCACATCTTGACTATGCTTTTATCGTTCCCGCAAAGACGGTCGGCGATCTTCAAAGATTGCTTGAGGACGACGCAGAGGCGCTGACGCAGATATACGTGACAAGAAAGCATATCGTGTTCGTTATAGGCGAGATAACCTTCTTCTCGCGCCTTGTTGACGGACAGTATATAGACTACAACAGAATAATCGTAAATAACCATAAGATAATAACCGTCGCAAATAAGGATGAGCTTCTTTCGGCACTTGAAAGAGCTACGCTTATCACAGAGGAAAAGATAGCGGGCAGCGTAAGAGCGCACGTAAAGCTTGACTTTAGTGAGGATATGCTCAGAATATCGGCTATCTCCGCAGCAGGAAGCACCTACGACGAGCTTGGCATCGAGCATGAGGGTGATAATCTTGTTATCGCGTTCAATAACCGCTTTCTTATCGACGGCGTAAGATCGTGCGACTCCGAAAGAATAAGAATGGCTATGTCATCACCTCTTGGAAGCATGAATATGACTCCCGTTGATAACGACTACGAGTCAGAGGGCAAGGAAGAGCTTTATATGCTGCTTCCCGTAAGAACCAAGGACTGATAATAGATGTATTGCAAGAAAATTTCGGTTGAAAATTTTCGTAATATAGAGGAATGTGAGGTCGAATTTGCGCCCGGCGTCAATATTCTTTACGGAGAGAACGCGCAGGGCAAGACCAATCTGCTTGAAGCGATATTTTATTCGTCTGTTTGCCGAAGCTTTCGTGCCACGGGCGTCAGCGAGATGATACGCTTCGGAGAGAAACGCGCAAGCATATCGATCGACTATTGCGATAAAAGCAGAGATAATAATATCAGGATCCAATTTCTCGGAGATAAGAAAAAAATAGCCGAAAAAAATTACCTCCGAGCCGAAAAAATGTCGGATATAGTCGGCAGCTTCCGCGCCGTGCTGTTCTGCCCGGAGCATCTCTCGCTTATAAAGGACGGACCGAGCGAGCGCAGAAATTATCTTGACATTGCTATAAGCCGTATTTCCCAAAAATATATACGCGCACTTCAGCGATATAATTATTTTTTAAAGCAGAGAAATTCGCTTATAAAAAGCGCATACGGCAACCGCGCGGCGTTTGACGCTACGGTCGAGCTGTGGAGCGAGAAAATGGCAGAGGAGGCAGCTCTGATCTCGCAAATGCGGCTTGAGTTTACGGAACGCATCTCGCCTATCGTTAATTCAAGCCTTTGCAGAATGACGGGCGAGCGTGAGCATACAGAGCTTGTTTATCGCGGCTCGGCAGGACTTGCAGCCGAGGAATACCGTGACGTCGAAAGGGTAAAGGCGAGATACGTCGAGCTTCTGTCATCCTCTCACGACCGAGAAATCAGCGCAGGAGCGAGCTTGTGGGGGATACACAAGGATGACCTTGAAATCAAATTAAACGGCAAAAACGCACGAATTTTCGCCTCACAGGGTCAACAGAGATCGTTGGCGCTGTCATTGAAGCTTGCGGAGGGCGAAATTTGCCGCGAGGAGTTCGGAGATTATCCTGTTTTTCTGTTTGATGACGTTTTGTCCGAGTTAGATGAGACTCGGCGGGACTCACTGTTACTGTTTGACACTCAAAAGCAGGTTATAATAACGACGTGCGAGGTCGGTGTGCTGAAAAAAATCAGTGCTCAAAAGAAAATAAGGGTTGAAAACGGACGATATTTTGAGGAGGTCTGATGTTTTTACACGTTGGTAACAATAAAAATATAAGGCTTTCTGCCGTTGTCGGTATCTTCGATATGGATAACGCCACGCTGTCTGCCGTGACGAGAAAATATCTGAGTGCCAAGCAGAGAGAAAATTTGGTCGAAGCGGCTGTCGAGGAGATACCGAAGTCATTTGTGCTCTATTTCGATGGAGATGAGTACAAAATTTGCTTCTCACAGCTTTCTACCTCGGCTCTTAAAGGAAGAATGGGTAGAGTTGAAGGCTAAAGATTGAAAATCGGTGTTCGCATCGTGCGGCGGTTATCCTTCTTGAATGTAGGGACCGGCGTCCACGACGGTCCGTTTAATACAATAAAATCATATAAAAACAATCGGTCTGTGATCCGAAATAACATCGTCGCCGCACAATGCCCATATAATTTTTTAATGCCCTCGGACCGTCGAGGACGCCGGTCCTTACAGGGTAAGATTTGTTTCGTTTATGCAGATAACAGCCGAATTGAAAAATAATACTTGAATAACAGACATATGGCATAGATGTAATTTTACAGCAATTTCAATAATTTCAATAAGAAATAAGACACAATTTAAATCGCTAAATAAACCTTTGTCTTTTCAGAATAACTTTACGCAGAAGTTCTTTTGGTCATTTTCTCGAAAGAAAAGGACAGAAAACGATAAACAAACTAACTAAACATAAAAGAGGTCAAAAAAGAATGGAAAACAACACTCATCAGGTATATGATGAAAATCAAATACAGGTTCTTGAAGGACTTGAAGCTGTAAGAAAGCGTCCCGGAATGTACATCGGAACGACGTCTATTCGCGGTCTCCACCACTTGGTATACGAGATCGTGGATAACTCGATCGACGAGGCACTTGCAGGCTACTGCGATAAGATCACTGTTATCATAAACAAGGACAACAGCGTAACCGTAGAGGATAACGGACGCGGAATACCCGCAGCGATACATCCGAAGCAGGGAATACCAACTCCCGAGGTGGTATACACGATACTTCACGCAGGCGGAAAATTCGGAGGCGGCGGATATAAGATCGCCGGAGGACTTCACGGAGTCGGAGCGTCGGTCGTAAACGCACTTTCCGAATGGGTAGAGCTTGACGATTGCTATGAGGGCAAACGCTATACCGAGCGCTTTGAAAAAGGCAAGGTCGTCCGTCCGTTTAAGGATGAGGGCGAATATCCCGAGCGTCCTCACGGAGTACGTGTAACCTTCAAGCCCGATTCGACGATCTTTGAGGAAACCGTGTTTGAATACGAAACACTCGCTAACCGTATGCGTGAGCAGGCATTTCTCAACGGCGGAATACGTATAGTTCTGCGTGATGAGAGAGCCGAGGGCGAGGAAGAATATATTGAGACCGAATTTCACTTTGAGGGTGGAATACGCAGCTTCGTAAGCTATCTGAACGATCAGAAGGTATGCGATCTAATCCACCCGGAGGTCATATATATGAAGGGCGAGAAGGGATCGAGCGTAGCCGAGGTCGCGCTTCAGTATAACGATAGCTATAACGAAACCGTAATGACCTTTGCAAACAATATGAACACTATTGAGGGCGGTATGCACGAGACAGGCTTTAAGTCCGGTCTTACAAAGGTTCTCAACGACTACGCAAGAAAAGCAGGTATACTGAAGGATGCCGACAAGAATCTTTCGGGTGAGGATGTCCGTGAGGGCATATGCGCTATCGTAAGTGTAAAGCTTGAAAACGCACAGTTTGAGTCGCAGACAAAGGCAAAGCTCGGTAACTCCGATATTCGTACTCTCGTTGAAAATACAGTCGTTGCAAAGCTTGGAGAATATTTTGAGGAAAATCCCGCGGTCGCAAAGGCTATACTTGAAAAGGCACTTGCGGCATCAAGAGCGAGAGAGGCGGCAAGAAAGGCAAGAGAGCTTACACGTCGAAAGGGACTGCTGGAGGGCTCGACGCTCCCCGGAAAGCTTGCCGATTGTCAGGAAAAGAACGTTGAGCTTACAGAGGTTTATCTGGTCGAGGGAGACTCGGCAGGAGGATCTGCAAAGAGCGGACGCGACAGCCGATTTCAGGCTATCCTTCCTCTAAGAGGTAAGGTTCTTAACGTTGAAAAGAACAGACTTGACAAGGTTTATTCAAACCCCTCGCTTATCCCGATAATTCAGGCACTCGGTTGCGGAATAGGTGAGGATTTCGATATAGAAAAGCTACGTTACGGTAAGATAATAATTATGGCGGATGCCGATGTCGACGGATCGCATATCAGAATATTGCTTCTGACCTTCTTCTTCAGGCATATGCGTAAGCTGATCGACGACGGACACGTATATCTCGCCCAGCCGCCGCTCTACAGAGTTTATAAGAGAAACGGCAAGGGACCTGAGAGATACGCATTCTCTGACGCAGAGCGAGACGCTATCATTAAGGAGATGGGTGCAAACGTAGAGGCGGACAGATATAAGGGTCTTGGTGAGATGGATGCGGATCAGCTTTGGGAG
>CAZSSE010000075.1:0-7664 GCA_964609165.1 uncultured Lachnospiraceae bacterium | reverse complement strand
GTATGACGGGATATGACGCCGCAAGAAGAATACTTGACTCAAACGGACTTTCCCACGTCAGGATCGAGCAGATCGGAGGTCATCTTTCCGACCATTACGATCCCCGTGCGAACGTAATAAGGCTATCGCATGAGGTATACTCCACAAGCTCGCCCGCCGCTATCGGCGTTGCCGCGCACGAGGCAGGACACGCAATACAGTACGCAACGCAATACGGACCTATAAAGCTTCGTGCAGGGCTTGTCTCGATCACACAGTTCAGCTCTGCTCTCGCTATACCGCTGTTCTTTATCGGACTTATGTTTGCAAGCGACATGCTCATGCTTGCGGGTATTCTTCTGTATGCCGCTATAGCCTTTTTTCAGCTTGTAACGCTCCCTGTTGAATTTAACGCATCGGCACGCGCGCTTAAGGTGCTGTCATCGTCAGGAACGCTTGATTCAGAGGAGCTGAACGCATCCCGCAAGGTGCTGAGTGCCGCCGCTATGACATATGTTGCGGCTCTTTTGACCTCTCTTCTCACTCTTCTCAGGCTGCTTTTGCTTGCAAACAATCGAAACAATCGAAAATGAGTAATGCTTCCATGACTGCGCGCTCTCTCGCTTATGAGCTTTTGCAGAAGGCAGATAAGAGCAATCAGTATTCAAATATAGCGCTCGATCACGCTCTTGAATCAAGCGATCTTTCAAATGCCGATAAGCGACTTGCATCTATACTCTTTTACGGAGTGATCGAACGCAAAATCACACTCGATTACAGAATTTCACAGCTCTCCTCGCGAGCAATAAACGAGTTGGACGAAACTGTTGTTTGCGCCCTGCGTCTCGGACTTTATCAGCTGATGTATCTTAACAAAGTTCCGGCGCACGCCGCTATCAATGAAACTGTGGATCTCTGCTCAAAGAAAAGCAGGGGCTTTGTCAACGCAATATTGCGCGCTCACACGCGCACGGAAATGAGCGCACCGCCGCGTGAGGACGAGGTACGCTTTCTATCGATCTCCTATTCTGTATGCAAGCCGCTCGTAAGAAAATTTGCAGAGTGCTATGGTATAGAGACGACCGAGGATATACTTCGAGGATTTGAACAACATTCGACCGATACCACTCTGCGAGTAAACACGCTTTTGACAAGCAGAGAGGAGCTTTCCAAAAGAATAGACGGCTCAACATATACTCAAAATTCGCCCGTCGGGCTTTACGCCAAGGGCTCGGTGCGTGAAATGACTGGATTTAATGACGGTCTCTTCTTCGTTCAGGATGAAGCATCTCAGATATGCGTTGAGGTACTCGGCGGCAAGAGTGGCGAGCTTGTGCTTGATATATGCTCCTGCCCCGGATCAAAGAGCTTTGGAACGGCTATTAAAATGGGGAACGAGGGAAAAATAATTTCCTTCGATCTTCACGAAAATAAGCTTTCTTTAGTTCGCTCCGGAGCTCAAAGGCTTGGAATAAATATAATCGAAACACGAGCCGCCGACGGACGCAACAGAATTTCCGAGCTCGACGGTACGGCAGATCGCGTTCTTTGCGACGTTCCCTGCTCGGGATTCGGAGTGCTCGCCAAAAAGCCCGAGCTTCGCTACAAGGATCCAAAGGAATCCGAAAATCTTCCGAGGATTCAGCGCGCTATACTTGATAACGCCTGCAAATACGTAAAGTCGGGCGGTGTACTCGTTTATTCAACCTGTACGCTTATTCCCGAGGAAAATGAGAAAAATATTTTCGCCTTCCTCGGCGACCACCCGGAATTTAAGCTTTGTCCGTGGCAGGTAGGCGATATTGACGCGGCAGATGGATATATCACTCTGCTTCCCCACGTCCACAAAACCGACGGTTTTTTTATTGCTAAACTTATAAGGAAATAATCATCTTTATGGATAATCAGAAAATCGATCTGCTCTCTCTGCTCCCCGAGGAGCTTGAGCAATATATTCTGTCAATAGGCGAGCCAAAATACAGAGCGCGGCAGATATTCTCGCAGATGCATAAAGGTATCGCGCCCGACGGTATGACCAACATTAGCAAGATGACCAAGCTGAAAATTGCCGAAAGCGCATACTACTCGCTCCCATCGATACGCCGCAGGCTCGTGTCTGCCATAGACGGTACTGTCAAATACCTGTTTGAGCTTCAAGATGGCAATGCAGTTGAGAGCGTTGTTATGAAATACAAGCATGGAAACACCATATGCGTATCCTCACAGGTAGGATGCCGCATGAGGTGCGCATTCTGCGCGTCTACTATCGGCGGCAAGGTGCGAGACCTTGCTCCGTCCGAAATACTCGGACAGGTGCTGGTAGCTCAATGCGACACGGGAGAGCGCATATCCAATATAGTTATGATGGGTATTGGCGAGCCGCTTGACAACTACGATAACGTAATAAAGTTCTTGCGTCTTGTCGGTTGCGAGGACGGTATGAATATAGGCTATCGCCACATTTCACTGTCTACCTGCGGTCTTGTTGATAGGATCGACAGGCTGGCGCGTGAGGATATGCCCATAACGCTTTCAATATCTCTTCACGCTTCAGACGACGAAACTCGAAGCTCGATAATGCCCGTAAACAAAAAATGGAATATCGCATCGCTGCTTGATGCATGCAAAAAATACTACTCGGTAACGGGAAGACGCATATCCTTTGAATATACGCTGATCGCGGGCAAAAACGATTCTGTCGCCGCCGCCGAGAAGCTGGCAAGACTATTGAACAGTGCACTTCGTCCGTCAAGAAGCGACAGCTTTCCGATACACGTAAATCTTATTCCCGTTAATCCCGTAGCCGAGACCGGATTTTGCTCTTCCGGCAAGCAATCTGTATCAAAATTTGCCAAAACGCTTGAGAATAACGGTATTCGCGCCACAGTAAGGCGAACTCTTGGAGCCGACATAAACGCATCCTGCGGACAGCTTCGCAGAGAGGACGAAAGAAACCGATAGCACGCTCCTCTGTAATACATATTTTTTACAGAGGTATCATATGAAATTTCATTTTACAAAAAAGACGGCTATTAGGAATAAAGCAAATATAAGGCGGCAATTTGCCCGCAAAAAAGCAAGCTCGGTAAGCATCACAAAATTTTACGCGCTTGTTCAGAGCGAGGAGATAGATCTTTTCGGTTCGTTTGAGAAAAAAATCAAGAAGCGAAAAAATCATCTCTCTGATCTGTGGCAGACTATAAAGATCAAGCTTTTAGCTGCAAAAAAGAGCTTGTCAGCCCGAGCCGCAAAAAAGGTCAGAAAACCGCCGACAAGATCTTCCTTGATATTTGGCGCCATATGCGGCGTTCTGTCGGTAAGCGCGGTATCGGGAATATTGACCATTGTTGCGCTTTTCGGAGCATACGGCGGTAAATATGTTTACGTGACCGTGCCCGAGCTTATATCGCTTTCCAAGGAGGAGGCTGTTAACACGCAAGATGACGTCTTTGAATATACCCTCGTTTACAGATACAATCCCGATAGAGCGGTCGGAAGCGTTATTTCTCAAAGCCCCAGCGCGAATGTCAGCCGAAGGCTTTACAATGGCGGGGAGAAAATCAAGATAACGTTGGTTATAAATGAAGATACTCCGAGCGTAAGCCTGCCGAGCCTTAACGGTATGACGGTGCGCGATGCCGCTCTGCTTTTGAAAAATTCAGGCATCAATGTTAAGATCACCGAGGAATATTCAAATACTGCTCCGACAGGAACAGTAATACTTTGCTCGCATCCCAAAGGTTCGGTCGTAAAGGTAGGCGACAGCGTAGTATTGCGAGCAAGCAAGGGACGCGCGACGGTCTATGCCACTGTCCCTGAGCTTAAGGGGCTCGGAGAGGCGGACGCCAGACAAACTCTTGCACAGCTTGGACTATCGGTAGGTAATATAACCTATAAGTCCTCGGCTTCACCATTAGGCACGGTAATATCGCAGGAATACGAAAAAGGCGCATCCTTGCCGGAAGGAACGAAAATATCGCTTGTTATAAGCGGCGGACAGTATTTTGCAGAATAAATACAGATCAAGGAACATTAATATGACAGATCGAATGTACGGAAAAATAATGCTCGGTGTAGGCGGACTTTACACGGTTCGTGTCCTTTCGACGTGCGACGGTGAGAGTGCCGAGCTTGCTGGTAAAACGGTAGCATGTCGGGCTCGCGGCTCGTTCAAGCATAACAATATCACTCTTCTTGCGGGGGATAACGTTATCGTATGCCCTGCAAGCGAGACAGGAGATATGGCGCGTGAGAACGGCAAGAAGGAGATAGCCGCAGATTTTGTCATCGACGAGCTCTGCGAGAGAAAAAATGCGCTGATACGACCTCCGCTTGCAAATCTCGACTACATTTTCATCACAATGGCTGCCGCCTCGCCCTCTCCTGTACTCAGCACGGTCGATAAGCTGATATGTATTGCGGAATTTAACCGCATTGAGCCGATAATAGTAATTACAAAATGCGAGCTTGACCGAGCATACGCGGATGAGCTTGCCTCAATATACAAAAAGAGCGGCTTTACTGTCTTCTGTCTGTCGGCGGTCGAGGATATAGATATTGCGCCCATAGATGATTTTATACGTTCCGAGCTCAGCGACGGCAAGACCGCCGCATTCGCAGGCGCCTCGGGAATAGGAAAGTCAACACTGCTTAACCGTCTATTCCCCGCCCTTGAGCTGTCAACAGCCCAGATCAGCCGCAAGATCGAGCGCGGACGTCATACAACGCGCAAGGCAGAGCTATATACTCTGTCAGATTCGCTCGATTGCGGCTACATAGCAGATACCCCCGGCTTTTCCATGCTTGACTTTGCGCGGTTTGATTTCTTTGATAAGGACGATCTTCCTCTGACCATGAGAGAATTTATCCCTCTTATCGGCAAGTGCAGATATACCAAATGCTCGCATACAAAGGAGGAAGGCTGCGCAATACTCGAAGCGGTGCGGTCGGGTGAAATACCGAAATCGCGACACGAAAGCTTTTGCGAGCTTTACGACGTTTTGAAGGCAAAGAAAAAATGGTAATTGAAAAGGAAAAGATATGAGAGCTTTTATTTACGTAGGGGGAGCGATCTATCCCGAAAATATCACCGAGCATCCGAAGGCAGACGATATTACCATAGCGGCGGACTCGGGATATAAAAATGCCTTGCTGCTTGGTGATAAGGTGCAGGTCCTCGTCGGTGATTTTGACTCGCTTGACGAAGGCACCGTAGCCGATGGCATCAAGAAAATCAAGGTACCCGCACAAAAGGATTTTACAGATACTCAGCTTGCCGTTGATACTGCGTTGCAGATGGGTGCTTGCGATATAGTTATAATCGGCGGCCTTAGCGGCAGGCTCGATCACACTATGTCAAATCTCGCCATAGTAAAGGAGCTTAGCAGACAAAACGCTTTTGCCGTTATTACCGACGGAAAGAACCGTGTGCGCTACATAAGCTCGACAAGCACGCTTATAGCAAAGAGCGGATATAAATACCTGTCGCTGATAGCAGACGGAGATAAGGTAAAGGGCGTTGATATTGAGGGTTGTAAATATCCTCTTAAAAACGCTACTATATCAGAGCACGATCAGTCGCTTACGGTATCCAACGAGATCACCGGAAACTGTGCGCTGATCTCTGTAAGGCGCGGTGGACTTTACGTTATCGAAAGCGCAGAATGAGACTGCGTATCTGCCGTGCTCATTATTAAAAGCTCGCGCGATTCTGCCCACATAACAGTCTGAATCAGCATACCGAGGATACGGATACGTAAGGCCGTATCCTTTTCATTTTCTCCCGTATCCTTCAAGCGGTTCATAAGGCAGTCGAGCTTGCGAGCTCCGAGTATACTCCGAAGCATAGATTGCTGTGCCTCGCTTAGCGAGACGAGCCTTTTATAAAGGTAGCCGTGCATCAACTGCATATCCCCGATATTTTCTGTGCACTCTCCCCGCGACATTCTGCCTTCCGCACGAATACCATAAAAAGCACCGAGTCTGTCCTCCCTCTCATATGCGTAAGAAATGCTTTGACGACGTACACTGTCATTGAAGAATATATTTTCGTGTCCATGCCTGTGTGCGGTGTCGAAAAGCCTGCACAAAGGCGGCATATCACTGTCAAACTGCGGATAATCAAATGCTATCAATGCTTCGGACAGCGTATCCTCGATGCGATGCAGTTCCGCCTTCGGATATGGTGTAAGCACGGTATCTTTCCTGCTTTGGATTTTTGAAGACGGCAAAACGCTTCGCTCGGATAGATCTCTGTACTTAAATCGGCTCATTCCAAGCTCGCCGAATAGCAGACATTCGCCCGGAAGCACCTCGGAAATTTCGGTAAAAATATTGGAGGCTCTATATACTCCTATGGGCGCGGTGAGATGAAGCGAAAGGATCTCGCGGCTTACCGATACACGCCGAGCAATAGCCTCGGTTATACCCTTGATCTCAGACGAAAAATATATTCTTCCCTTGTATATCCTGTAAAAGAGCGGCTTTTTTCCCTTTCTGTCACGGGCAAGCAAAAGCATCCTACGCTCTCCGTCATATAGTGCCAGAGCAAATCCTCCGCGCAACCCTCCTATAAAGTCTATCCCCTCTGTCCTGTACGCCTCAAAAACAGACGGCGTAATAAGAATGTCGGAATCCTGCGCTATGGCGTAAGTATTACCGAGACGCTCAAATATTGCAGGCTGCTTATCCTCGCCCTTCTCAAACGCCGCAGGTGACGAGCTGTTATATATCAGATCCACCGCCCCGCCTATATACGCCGAGCTTCGCTTTCTCCCTCTCATGCTCATAGCAAGACGCATTCTGTTAAGCTCGGCAAAATCTATTTCCTTATTTTTAAGATCTGCAATTCCCCCGATGGCACTCATTTTCTACCCCCAAAAAAATTCTTCATATAGAATATAATATGAAAATATACCTCAAAAAATAAGCACAAATATCCAAAAAAGCATATACTGTATCGAAAGCACCAATTTTTTATAAACGGAGGAGACGCTATGAAGATCGTTCTGTTACATACCCCTAAATTTTTCATTCCTATGTTGAGAAAAATATTCGGCGTGGAGAAAAAGGCAAGATAGCGTAAACAAGCAGAGATCCGATGCAAATAATTGTATCGGATCTCTTATAATTTTGGATATAGCTCTGTCATACGGCTTTTTGCGTTTTCAAACCTCTAAAAATTTTTGGGTGTGTATATCATTTTAATACACGTTATGTATTTTTCGTTTAAATTACTTATTTACTCTTGCAAAACATAATCTTTTGTTGTATAATTAACCGAAGAGATCAAACAGAAAGGACGATATAAATGTCAAACCGTTTTTTACCTATTACCCCCGAGGAAATAAAGGAGCTTGGCTGGGATCGCCCCGACTTTGTTTACGTGTGCGGTGACGCCTACGTCGACCATCCTTCGTTCGGTGCCGCTATAATCACCCGCGTGCTTGAAGCAGCAGGCTTCCGTATTGCGTTTTTGGCTCAGCCGGACTACAAAAGCTGCGAGGATTTTAAAAAATTTGGTCGGCCGCGTTTGGGATTTCTCGTATCTGCCGGAAATATCGACTCAATGGTAGCGCATTACACCGCGGCAAAAAAGAAGCGATCCTCGGATTATTACTCCCCCGGTGGAAAGGCGGGCAAGCGCCCTGACCGAGCAACGATCGTTTACTGCAACCGCATCCGTG
>CAZSSE010000074.1:0-7708 GCA_964609165.1 uncultured Lachnospiraceae bacterium | reverse complement strand
GTATTAGGCGGCGGGATCATCGAATAAGTCCGACGTCACTCTTAAAATTATTAAAAATTATAATAAATTATCAAAGGAGAAAACAATGACAAGAGCAGAACTTTGCGCAAAAAAAGACGAGGCACTTGCCGCATTCGGAAGCATAGGAAAGGTAGAATACTGTGAGCCGTACGGAAATGGTCACATAAACGATACCTTCCTTACGGTGTGCGAGAGCAAGAAGAGATATATCCTTCAGCGCATAAACCACCAGATATTCACAAAACCCCAAGAGATCATGGAAAACATCTGCGCGGTTACAGACTTTATCCGTGCAAAGACCGAGAAGAGTGGCGGAGACGTTGAGCGTTGCACGCTCAACGTAGTAAAGACTAACGACAAAAAAAGCTTTTATTGCGATAGCATAGGCTCTTATTGGCGTCTTTACGACTTCACCGAGCATACTGTAGCCAAGGAGCGCGTAAACAATATGAAGGAATTTTGCGACTGCGCAGAGGCATTCGGAAGCTTTCAAAATCAGCTCTCCGAGTTCGATGCTTCTACTCTCCACGAGGCTATCAAGGACTTTCATAACACTCCTGTTCGCTTTGACAATCTCATGAAGGCTATCGCAAAGGATCCTCTCGGACGTGTCGCCGAGGTGAAGGCTGAGATCGATTTCGTGCTTGCAAGAGAGGAATTCACAAAGACGCTCGAAAAGGCTCATGCCGAGGGCAGACTCCCATTGCGGGTAACACACAACGACACCAAGCTTAATAATATCCTTTTCGATGAATCAACCGACGCCCCCGTATGTGTCATAGATCTTGATACCATTATGCCCGGATATTCGGTCAATGATTTCGGAGATTCGATCCGCTTCGGCGCAAATACCGCTGCTGAGGATGAGACAGATATTTCAAAGGTATCACTTGATCTTGAGCTCTACCACGCATATGCAGACGGATTTTTGCGTGGCTGCGCAGGCAAGCTCACCGATACGGAGGTCGAGCTTTTGCCCGTGGGCGCTATAATGATGACACTTGAATGCGGAATCAGATTTCTCACCGACTATATCGAGGGAGATACTTATTTCCGTATAAGCCGTCCATCTCACAACCTTGACCGTTGCCGCACGCAGTTTGCACTTGTTGCGGATATGGAAGCGAAGCTTGATCAAATGAAGATAAATAGATAAAATAAAGGTAAATCAATAAAAGATAAACGGGCTTTGTATGTATGTACACAAGGTCCGTTTTCTTTCTGAAAATTTTAAAAAATTATTATGAAAAGCTATTGACTTTTGATCTTAAGCGTGGTATATTTATCGCATGCAGCCGCGGCTGTATCGACAATAAATAAAAAGGTGTAAAACGAGAGGTGAATTACCATGAACAAGCTTGCAAAAAATTGGAATTCAAAAAGCCTTAAGAAAAAGAATCCTGCTCCTTATAACAGGGAGTTTACCGATGACGAGCTTGAAAAGCTTGAGGAGGAATTTATAGCTACCTACGTTCGCTCGGAGGTCAAGCCGCTGAAAATGCTGCTTAAGATCTACCAGCGTTATTGGAAGGAATTGCTTGCCGCCCTTTGCTTCTACATTATCAAGCACAGCCCCGTTATCCTTCTTCCCATTGTTACGTCATATATAATCAACTTTGTAGCCTATCCTGGTGAATATAGCCTCACACTGCTTATAGTGTTCGTTCTGGTAATGGTATTCCTTATCATTTTGAATATTCCGATGAACACACTGTACACGAAATGCTACTGTCAGGTCATGAGAAAGGTAGAGGCAGGTCTGCGCGGTGCTATGGTACGTAAGCTTCAGCAGCTTTCTATAAGCTTTCACAAGGAAATGCAGAGCGGTCGTATACAGTCAAAGCTCATGCGGGACGTAGAAACCGTACATACGCTTTCCTCTCAGCTTTTCGTAACGATCCCTGCTCTGCTTCTCAATGCAGGAAGCGCACTTATCATAGTCGCAACTAAAAATCTTACCGTTTTTACATTTTTCCTGCTCTGTGTTCCCTCGTCGATCGTGCTTGCAAGATTTTTCAGCAAAAAAATGGCATCTACCAACAAGGATTACCGTGTAAATATGGAAAACACCTCGGCAAAACTGATGGATATGGTAGTTATGACCGAAATAACGAGAGCTCATGCGCTTGAGGATAAAGAAGTCAAAAAACTTAGCCTAAGTCTCAAGGACGTGGCAAATTCAGGACTTCGGGTAGATGTAACGCAAAGTAAATTCGGAGCTTGCTCGTGGGCTGTATCCCAGATATTCCAGCTTGGATGTCTTGTTTTTTCGTCGCTGCTTGCCTTTAAGGGAATAATTCAGGTTGGTGATATTTCACTCTATCAATCATATTTTACCAGCATTACGGGACAGATCTCCAGCTTACTCGGACTTTTGCCGATCATCACAAAGGGTCTTGATTCGGTATCATCTATCGGTGAGATCCTCCGCGCAACCGACATAGAGGATAATACAAATAAGATCGAGCTTTCCGAGCTTCGTGGCGAGTACGAATTTAAAAACGTTTCCTTCTCCTATGATGCCGATCAGAAGCTGCTCAACGGTCTTTCGCTTAAGGTCAAGGCGGGCGAAACTATAGCCTTTGTCGGTGAGTCGGGTTGCGGAAAGACCACAACGCTTAACCTTGTGCTCGGCTTCTATCTTGCAACGGGTGGAGAAGTGACGGTTGACGGAAAGGACATCAAATCCATTGACCTGCACAGCTATCGCTCGCACATAGCAATAGTTCCGCAGAATAGCGTTCTGTTTACGGGAACCATACGTGAAAATATTACGTATGGAGTTGAAAACGTAAGTACAACCGAGCTCGCCGCCGCAATCGACGCCGCACGCCTTACCGACTTTATCAATTCCCTTCCCAACGGAATCGACACCATGCTTACCGAGCACGGAGCAAATCTTTCTGGCGGTCAGCGTCAGAGGATCTCTATTGCAAGAGCTATTATAAGAAAGCCGTCTGTTATCATATTTGACGAGGCGACAAGCGCGCTTGACAGCGTATCCGAACGTGAGATACAAAAGGCGATTGACAACCTTACCCAAAATCGCACGACCTTTATAGTAGCCCACAGACTTTCAACTATAAGAAATGCAGACCGCATTGCAGTTCTTAAGGGTGGAAGATGCGTGGAAATCGGAAGCTACAACGAGCTAATGGAGAAAAAAGGACTTTTCTACCAGATGCAAACAATGCAATAAGCTATCCGAATATTGCAAAAGTGCTATGCGTCGCTATACAAAATACGGTATATCTCAAAGGAGGTATACCGTATTTTTGTTATGCCATTTTATCCCAAAAGCTGTATGGTGGGACACAAAGCATGGCATATCATTTTTTAATTCAGATGAATAGCTTTCTGTATTGCTTTCCCTGCATAGCAAAGTTAAAGGCATTGCGAAGCAAAGAGAAATCCGCCACAAGCGAGTGCGGCTTTTTGTCGGGATCGTCCTGACGCATCGGCACAAAATAAACGTTCTTTCTGTTAAGCAGCGTGCCAATATTGCCAAGATTTGCCGACATAGCATCGTTAGACGCCAATGCTATAATAAGAGGTCGGTCGCCGCGAAGATGCGCCTTTGCCGCCATAGTGACCGCCGTATCTGTAATACCGGAGGCAAGCTTTGCCAATGTATTTCCTGTGCAAGGACAAATTATCAGAGCGTCAAGCACAATCTTGGGACCGAGAGGCTCGGCATCGGCAACAGTGTGTATCGGTTCTCTGCCGCAAAGCTCAAGCAGCCTGTTCTCAAGCTCCCGTGCCATACCAAATCGGGTATCCGTCGAGTAAACGTTCTCGCTGACTATCGGTAAAACCTCGTATCCGTCACGTACAAGCCCCTCAAGCTCAACAAGTGAGCGAGCGTGTGTACAGTAAGATCCGCACATAGCAAATCCGATCATAAAGCGCTCACCTCTCTTTCGAGCAATGCTCCGACACATTCCGCAATGATCTCGCCCGCACTTTCGGGTGCATATTTTCCCGGTAAGGACGCTGCCCAAAGCACGTTAGAGCGCAAGCGCTTTGCGGCAGACACGTCAATACCGCCCGGAGCGGAAGCAAGCTCGATCATCAGTGTAGTGGGATCTATCCCTTGCAAAAAATCCTCGTCGAAGAGCCATCTCGGAACTGTATTAAAGATAACGTCGTAGCCATGCTGCAATTCATCAAGACCTCTGCCCTCCTCTATACGTTTTGTATCGCACCCTTCAAGCCTTGCCCACGCAAGATCGCTCTCCTTTCTGGCACATACCGTGACATTGGCATCAAATGCGCGTAAAAGTTTTGCAAGCTGCTTTCCTATTCTTCCGTATCCTGTGATAGCGAAGCGCGCTCCTCGTATATTTTTATCAAGCTTATCCATAGCTATAGATAAGGCTGCCTCTGCCGTGGTATAAGCGTTTTTTATTTGAAATGCTTCGGAGTTAAAATAATCAAAGCATTTTATTCCACGTGAAAGTGCCTGATTGCAAAAGGTTGTCGGCAGCTTCCCGCCAATAATAACACAATCAGGCGAGACCGCCTCAGCTATATAAGAGAGCTCTATCTTGCTTTGAGAAAACGCCGCCATAGTATTCAGCGTTGTCCCGTCGGTGCTTGCGGGAAGCGGCAATATAACCGCTACGGCATCAGAAATAGCCTGATACATATTGTCACACAGGGCTATATCCTGATTTTGTGTCGCAGGCTCGTGTCCCCACGCATATATATCCCACACACCGCCGCATAGCTTGACGGCGGCAGTATGCTGGCGCCGATCTCCACCGAGAAATGCAATTTTAGTTTGTTTTTTCATTGTCGGCTATCCTTTCATATTAAATACCGTCAGCACCAAAATATTGGTCTGTTAGTATAATATGCAAGCATCCGAGCACTTGACAAAGCTCATTCGATAGCTACCGTAAATTCTCTCAGCCCGTTTTCGGGCTCAATAATATATCCTACCGATCCTTCAATTTCGCTTGCCATATTCCTCTGTGATAATATAATCGCAGTATCCTCAAAGCCGTATTTGCGGATCTTCTCCTCCCCACTCTGCGTTCCGTGACTGCCTAACAGAAAATACGAGCTTTGAGCGCCTATCGCGCAGGCTGCCTTACTGCGTGAGGAATCGGTATATGTAAGTATTCGTTGTGAATTATAAAAGCTCATAAAAACCGAATTGGCATTATTCCCCATTTCAAAAAAGGCTCTCATACGCAGGTTTTTAAAAAGCTCTATTTCGTCGCCGCTGTTATAAAAGATAACTTTCGTATGATATTTTTGCGACATTTCATAAATCTGTTCTGCATAAGAAAGCGTATCGGCATCTGTGCAAAGCGGTATATAAAGATTTCTTATCACCGTCTCCCCATAAATACGTTCAAGAGTATACGGATGATTTACCGAAATCGAGGTCAGCACATAATTTTCTATCTCGACCGAATACTCACATAAATTGTCGAAAACAAGCTTATGGGACGCACTTGACGCATCGGTCATATCACAAACACTCACCTCACCTGCTCGCTGCGCGAATATTATCTCGTCGTCATTCCTGCCCAAATATTGAAGCTCCGTATCCGCAAATAAATTGAATGTCAATACGCATAAAGAGAAGCTTGCCGCAAAGAAAAGCGTAGGCAGACATATAAGGAGCTTACGCTTAAGCCGTATAACCATAAATACCGCCATCCAGACAGTGAAGATGATGACCAACACCGTTGCAAACGGATACCTCAGTGATACAGTTGCCAATCTCAGATCTGCAAACAGACTTACAACCTTCATTATCAGCGTGCCAACGGTCTTTGTCAGAAATATTAGCATCTTCCCAACAAATCCAAGCTTGCCAAGGACAAGTGAAATAACGCATAACGGCAAAAACAGAGAGCAAAGCGGAGAAAGTAAAAGGTTACATGGCAATGACGCAAGCGAAAGCGTTCCAAAGAAATACCACATAAGCGGAAGAACGAACATATTAGCAACCACGCTTAGAATCAAGGCATTCAGTACAGCTATGCCTGAGCCTATAAGTCTTTTGCACCTTGATACCCCCTTAACTGCCTTGCTCAGGCATCTATCGAGATGGGGATATACGGTAACAAGCCCAAGCGTAGCTCCAAACGAGAGCCACATTCCTATGTCGACAACCGAGAAGGGAGAAAACAAAACTATCAATGCAACCGCAACAAACAGCGAGGTTGGCGCGTCGTTTTCCTCTGCAAGCATGTAGTTCAGATACACCGCAAAAAGCATAAGCACAGATCTCGCGGCCGACGGAGTAAAATCAGTAAGTGCAAGCATCACGGTACCGCAGATCACGATCACCGCTATGCGTAGCTTTTTAGGCACGAGCAAACGCTTGAGCACAACCTCGAACACACCAAGCAGCAATGAGACGTGTAAGCCGCTGACAGATAAAATATGCAAGGTACCCGAGCGATTGAATTGTGCCTTAGTATACGTAGAAAAGCCCGATCTCTCATCAATAAGCATTCCTTTTACAAGCGCACTGTCCTCTCCGAAAAGGCTATCGATATAATCGCAAAGCGATGCTCGCATAGCCCGTGTCAGAGACCTGATCCAATCAAAAGAAAACAGATTTGGCGACTCTGACTCTGCGTAGAGTACCGGCTGTGAGGGATCAACCTCTAAAAGCAGCAGAGTATCTTTATCCATTCCATTATTACTGCCAATCTCGACAGCTTCACTATCAACCACCGCCACTATTCTATCACCGTACGAAAATTCCGTATCAAAATCACATACGAGATAAGCCTTAATATCTACTCTCTCGTCGCCCGCCTGAAGCAACCTTGCGCTATATTCATATGTTCCTTTATCCGAGTATTCCAATGACAGTATCTCAACTTGCGCTGAATATCTTCCGCGGTATGCCAACGCCTTTTGAGATGGAAGCGTGATAAACAAAAATGAATTGAATATCGCCAATACCATCAACAAAAGCGACAGAAGTATCACAAGAAGCGTAAATCGGATCTTTTTGAAAATGAAAAGGCAAACGGCAGCACAAATGGCGAGAAATGCGAAAAAAATGATAAATATTATTTTCAGCTCCGCAAAAATATGATAGGTCAATACAGAGGCAAAAAGAAAAATAAAAGAGAGAAAGCACAGATAACGTCGTTTAAAAAGCTCCATAATTCGCTCCTTTTGTGGAATTTTGCCGAAAAATCTGTATATATGTTAACATATATATGCAATTTTGTCAAGAAAATTCGTTTTTTCGTAATGCTTTGAGAAATATCGTTAACAATTCGTAAATTTCGCAATAAAGCGAAATTTATCCTTGACAGGACAAATAAAATGTTGTATAATATTCAAACGTGATAATATCGCACAATTTGCCACAATAATATTTTTGGAGGAAACTGCAATGTTTGATAAGTTTGTTGAAATACTCGTCGACGAGCTGCAGATCAACCGTGAGGACATCACAATGGAGGCCGAGCTTTCTAACGATCTTGGAATAAATTCCATTGAGCTTGCCGATCTCGTTATGATCTGCGAAGAAAAATTTGAAATCACTATCGAGGATGACGATATTCGTAAGTTCACCACTGTAGGTGACGTCGTTACTTACCTCGAAGCCCTCAATGGCTGATAAGCCCGTATAAAATAAGCTTTTTATCAATAGTTGAGGTAAAAAATCTGACGAAAAGATAGAAAATTATTTAATCGCATA
>CAZSSE010000073.1:0-7878 GCA_964609165.1 uncultured Lachnospiraceae bacterium | reverse complement strand
CGTGAGGCTTACGGTGACGTACCGATAATTATAGGAGGTCTCGAAGCCTCGCTCCGTCGATTTGCCCATTATGACTATTGGTCGGACATCATCCGACGCTCTATACTCGTCGACAGCCGCGCCGATATTCTTACCTACGGCATGGGAGAAAATATTCTTTTGAGGATAGCGGCACTGCTCGATAAGGGCGTTCCCGTAAAGAAGATACGCGACGTGCGCGGAACGGTTTATCTTTGCCCCGAGGGCGAAAAAATACACTATCCCGTAGCTGCGGAATTTGATTACAACACACTAAAAGCAGATAAGCGTAAATATGCAGAGGCGTTCGGTATTCAATATAAAAATCAGGATTCTATCAACGGACAAGCAATAGTCGAGCACTACGACGGCAAGATTCTCGTTCAAAATCCGCCGATGCCTCCGCTTGAACGCGAGGAGCTTGACAGGGTATACGCCCTTCCCTATATGCGTACCTATCATCCCATATATGAAAAGGACGGCGGCGTGCCGGCTATAGAGGAGGTACGCTTCTCACTGACGCATAACCGAGGCTGCTTTGGCGGATGTAATTTTTGTGCGCTTGCCTTTCATCAAGGACGCACGGTGCGCTCTCGAAGCATCGAAAGTGTTGTTGCGGAAGCAAAGAAGATCACAGAAATGCCGGATTTCAAGGGATATATTCACGACGTTGGAGGCCCCACAGCTAACTTCCGCTACCCTGCCTGCAAAAAGCAGCTAAAGGACGGAGTTTGCTCGGCACGCAAGTGCCTTGCCCCCACCCCGTGTAAAAATCTTGTAGCGGACCACAGTGAATATATAAAGCTTCTTGAAGCGATAGAGGCGCTTCCAAGAGTCAAAAAGGTATTTATCCGCTCCGGTATCCGCTTTGACTATCTGCTTGCCGATCCCGACGAAAGCTTTTTCAAAAAGCTTGTCCGCGACAATGTCAGCGGTCAGCTTAAGGTGGCGCCCGAGCATTGCTCGTCAGCGGTGCTTCGATGCATGGGCAAGCCCGATTTTGACGTTTATCAAAAATTCCGCAAGCGTTATTTTGAGCTTACAAAATCCATAGGTAAGGAGCAGTATCTTGTTCCGTATCTTATGTCAAGTCACCCCGGCTCTACGCTCAAGGATGCACTCGAGCTTGCGCTCTGCTTAAAACGTGACCACTATGCGCCTGAGCAGGTTCAGGACTACTATCCCACACCGGGAACTGCATCGACGGTTATGTTCTACACCGGAATTGATCCGTTGACGATGAAATCTGTCTACGTTGCGACTGACTATCACGAAAAGCAGCTCCAACGCGCGCTCCTACAGTATAACCGCCCGCAGAATGCCCATCTTGTTCGTGAAGCCCTCATAAAGCTCGGTCGTGAGGATCTGATAGGATACGGTCCGGAATGTCTTGTTCTCCCCGAGCGCGATGCAAATGCGAAAAGGCGCAATGCCTCCACAGCGAAAAATGTGCAAAGCTCCCCTACAAGGATCAAGCAAGATGGCAGGCACACCGCTAAAAATACAAGCGGCACTAAAAATCATACCAAAATAAATAACCGAAATGTAAAAGGAGTAAAAAATGATCTACGACGCCAACAAAAAAAGCAAAAGCCTTGACAAAGGTCTTTTCAAAAATCCTACGGCAGAGTACCGAGGAGCGCCATTCTGGGCGTGGAACTGCGATCTTGACCGCGACGAATTGCTTCGTCAGATCGACGTTTTTAAGGAAATGGGACTTGGCGGCTTCCATATGCACGTAAGAACCGGTATGTCCACCGAGTATCTTTCCGATGAGTTTATGTCGCTCATACGCACGTGTACAGATTACGCAAAAAAGAACGACATGCTTGCTTGGCTCTACGACGAGGATCGCTGGCCCTCGGGTGCAGCAGGCGGTATACTGACAAAAACGCCCGAATTTCGTCAGCGGTATCTTCGTTTTACTGCAAACGATGCACATAAGCTTGGCGAAAACGATCTGCTTATAGCAACATTTGATATAATTCTCGACGAAAACAAATGTCTCAACTCCTATAAACTTCTCAAGGACGGCGATAAAGCCCGTGGAACAGCTTGGAGAGTTATCCGCGAGATTGCAGGCGACAATCCGTGGTATAACGGTCAGGCATACGTCGACACGCTTAATCCAAAGGCAATAGAGGCATTCGTTAAGGTAACACACGAAAGATATGCAGAAACGGTGGGTGATGAGTTTGGCAAGACCGTACCCGCAATATTTACCGATGAGCCTCAGTTCTCGCGCAAATCGGTTCTTCCGTATGCCGACAGCAAGTGCGATGTTACTCTGCCGTGGACAGACGATTTTGACGTTACCTTCAAGGCAAAATACGGAGAATCGATCATTGAGCATCTCCCTGAGCTTCTCTGGGATCTTCCCGACGGCAAGCAATCGCTCGCACGCTACCACTATCACGATCACATATGTGACCGTTTTACCGAGGCATTTGCCGATACCTGCGGAAATTGGTGCCGCAAAAACGGTATCGAGCTTACAGGACATATGATGGAGGAACCAACACTCCACTCTCAGACGAGTGCTCTCGGTGACGCTATGCGTTCATACCGCTCATTCGCTATACCCGGAATAGATATGCTCTGCGGTTCCTTTGAATTCACCACAGCAAAGCAATGTCAGTCTGCGGTGCATCAGTTCGCGCGCCCCGGTATGATGAGCGAGCTTTACGGCGTTACGGGCTGGGACTTTGATTTTCGCGGTCATAAGCTACACGGCGACTGGCAGGCGGCGCTCGGCGTTACACTTCGCGTACCGCATCTTTCGTGGGTATCAATGCACGGAAACGCCAAACGCGATTATCCTGCATCCATACATTATCAATCCTCATGGTATAAGGAATACAGCTACGTGGAGGATCATTTTGCCCGCGTAGGCACCGCTCTCACACGAGGAAAGCCGCTTGTTAAGGTAGGTGTTATTCATCCAGTAGAAAGCTATTGGCTGAATTTCGGTCCGGAAGAACAGACTAACCTTGTGCGCTCGGCTATGGAATCAAACTTTATGAACGTTACCGATTGGCTGCTCCGTGGCTCGGTTGATTTTGATTTTATTTCCGAATCCCTCCTGCCCGATCAGTGCAAGAACGCAGGTGCTCCTTTGAGCGTCGGCGCAATGAAATACGACGTTGTGATCGTCCCCGAATGTAAAACGCTTCGCTCTACTACTCTTGAACGCCTTGAAGCCTTTGCAGACGCTGGCGGAAAGCTCATATTTATGGGTGATGCGCCCAAATATGAAAATGCAGTAGTCTCCGAACGCGGCAAAGCTCTTTATGAGATTTCCGATAGGGTATCCTTTAACCGCGCGTCTCTGCTTACCGCCCTCGCCCCCTACAGAACTGTCGACGTTCGCTATACCAACGGTGCTCTCTCGGGCAATCTTATCCACCAGATAAGAGAGGACGAGGATGGACTTTGGCTATTTCTTTCACACTGCGATGAGCCATATAATAAGGACGTTTCCACCTGCCGCGGCTACAACGTAACGGTTAAGGGCAGATATACACCCGAGCTTTGGGATACAATGAGCGGAGAGGTTCGCCCCATCAGCTTCAGATATGAGGGTGACACAACAGTAGTCTCTCTTGAGCTTTATGATTACGACTCTGCACTTATCTTTTTCAGAAGCAAAGAAGCAAGCGAGGCGCACGACGTATCAAAGAGCGTTCTCGGAAATGAGATACAGAACGTACCCGAGCTCGTGCCTTACTCGCTTTCAGAGCCAAATGTTCTCCTTCTCGATAAAGCAAGATTTGCGCTTGACGACGGTGAGCTTGAGGAAGGGGAGGAGGTGCTCCGTCTTGACAGTAAGCTTCGCTCGCGCTTGGGCCTTCCTCTGCGTGTGGACGCCGTAATTCAGCCTTGGGCGATTGAGAAAAAAACGCCGAGATGGAACGTAACACTTGAATACAGCTTCAACAGTGATATAGACGTGGCATCACCGATACTTGCATTGGAGGATCCCGAGGTGGCCGAGATATGGTTCAACGGTGAACCCGTAAAATACGAGGATCTCGGATTTTACACAGATATTTCAATACGCAAGACGGCTCTGCCGCCGATCAGACGCGGAACAAATGTTCTTCGCATAAAGCTCCCGTTTGATGAGCGTACAGACGTCGAATGTTGCTATATCCTCGGAGATTTCGGTGTAAAGGTCGAGGGCAAGCACGCAAAGATCGTCTCCCTGCCCGAAAAGCTCTGCTTTGACAGTATCGTAAATCAGGGTCTTCCCTTCTATGGCGGAGTGGTCTCTTATAAGCTACCGCTCGACGTCGATCAAGACGCAGAAATTTCCCTTCAGACCATGCATTACCGTGCCGCGGTAATAACGGTCGAGCTTGACGGCAAAAAGGTCGATACAATAGCGTATCCGCCTTATATTGCAAGTCTTGGCAGGGTCTGCGCAGGCAAGCATACCGTAGCTGTCAACGCTTACATTTCCCGTCACAACTGCTTTGGACACATTCACTGCGCAGATGACAAATTCAGGTGGATCGGTCCCGACTGCTGGCGAACGCAAGGATCCTCATGGACGTATGAATACAGATTGCTTCCCGAGGGAATAATTTCAACGCCTGTTTTATACAAAAAATAAAAATCCTAATAGCGCGACCGCAAAGGCGACATAAAGCAAAAAAGGGCTTCCGCCCGTAAAATTCGCTATAAAATGAGAGATGACCCTTGACTACAGTTGTAATCCCGCAGCCAAGGGTCATCTCTCTTCGTTGTTGATATCTAACATCCTTTGTAATCCTCCTTTTTTAGTCTACCTCTCACGCTTGTATACAACCATAAACACAATAAACCTGCTCTCTAAGGAGAACTCCCTTTGTTTTTCTTGCATCTCTCGGTAAAAGGCGAAATTTCTTGACCGCCATATAAAGACCTAATCATCAAGGCTTGAGAATTTTGATTAATAACAGCCTACTCACGTCAACACAAAATTTTCACACATATATATAAAGCGTAACACCGCCGTGTTTATTTTCCTCCTACATTCAAGCCGCGCCTGCTGCTCTGCCCTTATATCAAGGTCTTAAGATCAATTTCCCATTGGCTTGTACCTTCCTTTCTACGCTTATAGTATATCACACTTTTTTAGATTTTGCAATATGGCAAATTGTTAAAAATTCACAATAAGAATTTGTTTATTTAGTAGAAATTGTGCGTTTTGCTTATTTTTTCTCTTGACTGCGTTGCTTTTATGTGATATAATTGATTTATGGTGTTGTTATAAAATTAACGCATTGTGTAATATCGGTGTCGCGCATCCGCGCGATATTTTTTTATTTTGCACGCAATACTTGACTTTAGACCTGATTTATGATATACTGCGAATATCTTGAAAAAATTAAGGACGGATAAAAAAATGAAAAACTCATACGCACGTCTTAAGGCAGCGTGCTATACCTCAAATATATCAATGTCTATCGTGGGAAATCTCTCACCTCTGCTTTTTCTCACCTTCAGAACGCTATACGGAATATCCTATTCCCTGCTCGGTCTGCTGGTTCTGATAAATTTTTTCACACAGCTTTTGATCGACCTGATATTCTCCTTCTTTTCGCATAAATTCAATATTCCGCTCACCGTAAAGATCATGCCACTGTTTGCGGTTCTCGGACTTGCACTGTACGGACTTGCGCCGATCTTATTCCCAAATAACGTATACCTCGGGCTTGTTATTGGCACAGTCATATTCTCCGCGGCAAGCGGTCTTGCAGAGGTGCTTATAAGTCCCGTTATCGCCGCGATCCCATCTGACAATCCTGACCGTGAAATGAGCAAGCTTCATTCGGTATACGCATGGGGAGTTGTTGGCGTTGTTATCTTTGTGACCGTTTTTCTGCTTATATTCAAGTCGGAAAGCTGGCAATATCTTTCGTTCGTGCTTCTGCTCGTTCCTCTGCTCTCGGCGATACTCTTTTCGGGTGTAAAAATACCCGAAATGGAAACGCCGCAAAAGACATCAGGTGCGATCGGATTTCTCAAAAATAAAACCGTATGGCTCTGTATTCTTGCAATTTTCCTCGGTGGTGCCGCAGAGTGCACTATGTCTCAGTGGGCGTCAGGATACCTTGAATCAGCCTTTGGCATAAACAAGGTATTGGGAGATATATTCGGCGTTGCTATGTTCGCCGCCGCACTCGGACTTGGAAGAACGCTGTTTTCAAAGATCGGAAAGCACGCATCCCGTGCGCTCCTGCTTGGCGCAATAGGCGCGGCATTATGCTACCTTGTAGCGGCGCTGTCCCCCTTTGCTATTGTAGGACTTATCGGCTGTGCCTTTACCGGCTTTTGCGTATCGATGCTCTGGCCGGGCAGCCTTATAGTCGCTTCTGATAGATTTCCTAACGGAGGTGTACTTATATACGCGCTTATGGCGGCAGGCGGTGATATGGGAGCTTCCTTTGGCCCGCAGATCGTCGGCATTATCACCGATATTGCTATTGCAAGCCCTGCAATATTGGAGCTCGGCACGATACTCGGGCTTACGGGCGAGCAGCTTGGAATGAAGCTCGGTATACTTGTCGGCACACTGTTCCCGCTCTGCGCTATTCCCGTGTATGCACATTTCAGAAAAGAAGATAAACAAAAGGAGAAAAATATCGGTAAATGACCTCGGTAAAATGAAAAATAATTTTGCTTGGGGCATTCTGCGTTATTTACATTCATATAACTTCATCGTAAAATAACCGAGGGCGATCACAGATCGCCCTCGGTTATTAAATTATTTTCACCTTATTCAGCTTTTGTATCGCCGCCCTCGTCTATCTTCTTTCCGAGAAGTGATGGTAGCTGCATTCCTGCCATATTGAACACCTCGTCAAGCGGTGGTACCGCTTTCATCATACCCGAGATAAAGTCTGCGGTAGCGGTCTTTCCATCACCGTTCTGACCACCGTCCCATACGGTTATCTTGTCGATCTTGATATTCTTTATAGCGTCTACCTGAACACGCATAAGCTCCTCGAGCTTATCAGCTATAAGAAGCTGGAGAGCCGCATTGGAATCGCCTCCCGCAGACTGAACGATCTCGGCAAATCCTGCCGCCTGCTTTTTAAGTATCTCTTCTGCGCCGCGTGCCTCTGCAAGCATCTTTGCATAGATAGCGTCAGCCTCACCCTGAGCGCGTCTGCGCATCTGCTCAGCCTCTGCCTCGGCTTCGATCTCAAGCTCTTTCTTCTTTGCCTCTGCGCGAACGATAATGTCCGCCTCAAGAGTAGCCTGCTCCTTGGCACGTCTTGCTTCCTCGGCAGCGCGTTCAGCAGCATAAGATTCCTCAAGTGCTCGAGCGGCTTGGATCTTTTCTGCCGTGGTTGCAATCTTAAGAGCCTCTGCTTCCTTTTCCTTGAGTGCCGCATCCGACATAGCGATTTTCATCTTTGCCGCGTTTTCACCCTGAATAGCCACAGAGTTTGCCTCGGACACCTTGATACGCTCTTCCATTCTCGCGTTTGCTTCACCGATAGATCCGTCTCTGTCCTGCTCTGCAACGCTCTTCTTGGCGTCGTTGATAGCCTTTGCGGCAGCCTCCTTACCGAGAGCCGCTATATATCCCGATTCGTCGCTGATGTCGGTTACATTTACGTTGATAAGACGCAGACCGATCTTTTTAAGCTCGGTCTCAACGTTACTGCTTACCGCCGCAAGGAACTTATCACGGTCTGTATTGATCTCTTCAATGTCCATCGTTGCGATAATAAGACGGAGCTGACCGAATATAATATCCTTGGAAAGCTCCTGAATTTCGGAAAGCTGAAGTCCGAGCAGACGCTCTGCGGCATTCTGCATAACTCCGGGCTCTGTCGAGATACCTACGGTAAATCTCGAGGGGAC
>CAZSSE010000072.1:0-7902 GCA_964609165.1 uncultured Lachnospiraceae bacterium | reverse complement strand
GTCAAGAGGAGCTTGGGTTGCTATGGCAGCATCCGCTTTGATATTCTTAACAATTTATACCCCCAAAACCCTTAGAATATTCGGCTTACTCATCCTTGCCATGCCTGCAATTCCCATTCTTCTTCCCGATACCTTTATCGATAGAGTATTGAGTATTCTTAATTTTTCAGACAGCTCTATATCATATCGGCTTTATACGTGGATTGGATCGGTGCGTGCAATAAAGGAGCATTGGATCGGAGGCATAGGCTTTGGTCCTGAAGCCTTCCAACGCATTTACCCGGAATACGCTTATTCAGGTATGGAAGCGGCGGAGCATTCGCATAGCCTCTTTTTGCAAATATTGCTTGGCTTAGGAATAGGCGGTATTCTTACCTTGGGCGTACTTCTATTCCTGTATTTTCAAAAATGCTCCGAATATATTAAAAATCCCGAAAATAAGCAATCAAAATTTTATACTGCCGCTGCCGTATCATCAATCATTGGAGCCTTGATAATGGGTCTCTTCGATTATATTTGGTTTAATTATAGAGTATTCTTCATCTTTTGGATAATAATGGCGATCGGTTGCGCATTTGTAAGAGTAGGCAACAACGAAAAAGAAAGAAAATCTTCGATACTCGAAAGCTACCAGACCACCGAGCATAACAAATTTGATTAAAAGGAGTTGTATTATGAATAGTGTTTCGCATACAACGGGAAAATCCGAAAAAAGAATTAAACGGAAGTTTAATTTTATAGATTTCCTTGTGATTCTTGTGATACTTGCAATCGTTGGTATAATAATATATGTTTTTTCACCTTGGAGTCGGATTGAAAAATTATGGTCGAACGATCAAGTGGAGCTTACGTACTTTGTCGAGATCAAGGACGTTAACCCGGAAGATATAGACCTGATAAAAAGCGGCGAATCTGTTATTAATTCTGTGACTAAAAACTCTCTTGGCACAGTTGCCGAGATTACTGATATTGAGAGCGCATACGTTTATGATTACGTTATGAGCGAAGACGGAAAAATGAACTGTGTGATCTTAGAGAATCCAAAAAAGTACAATGTTACTGTAAAAATCACCGCATATGCTGATTTTAAGGAAGACGTAGGATATAGCGTAAACGGCTGTCGCATTGCTATTGGAGAGATGCTTAGCTTAAGATTGCCAAAGTATGCCTGTAGCGGATATTGCACACAAATATATAGTTAAGGAGGTTTATAATGAAAAGAAAAGATATTAAGGCTACCTCCGAATTCATTAAACAAAGATCCGAAAAAGCCCACCGTTTTCCAAAATTCGGTATACTCGATGCCGTAATAATACTTCTTGTCATTTCTATCGTGGTCGGCATATACTTCAGATATAGCTTTTTCGATACCCTGACAAATATGAAAAATATGAAGGAGTGCTATGTTACATTTAAAACAGGTAATGTAACTGTCGATACTACCAGATCGTTATACAAGGATGATCTGATATACTTCAAATCAGACGGAAGTACGTTAGGAACTCTTGCTGTAAAATCAGAAGAAATATCTACAGTGATACAGGAACAACCGGCAACAAAGACCTTCTTTAAGGATGGAAAGGCTTATGCTGATGTTCAATACCCGCAGGGAATTGACGGCGCACTGATCTACGGAACCGGAGTAATTAGGTGCTCTTGCCTCATCAATGAAGCCGGATCATATCTGGTTAACGGCTCCACCTATATAGCTATAGGACAGACATATACCGTTTGTACCGAAAAGGTAACGCTTGATATTACAATAACACAGATCGAGACGATCATTGAATGAAGGCGTATGTGACTAAAAATTTATCATTTTATTGGCTTTGTGTACAAAACGCGAATGTTTTGAGTTTTTTTAACGAAAAGTTTATGCAATTTAACTGATGTTTCGCTATTGATTTTATGCGATTTTTTTGATATACTATTAGTATGATATGTATGTTATTATTTTTACATTTGATCGACAGTTTATCTTATATACGGTAACCTAACTGATCTATTTAGGAACAGGAGCAATTTATATTATGGTAAAAAGAGAAATGACTATCACTAACAATATAGGCTTGCATGCAAGACCTGCTACCTTTTTTATTCAGAAGGCAAACACCTTCAAATCTTCCATATGGATTGAAAAGGATGAGCGTAGGGTAAATGCAAAGAGCTTGCTCGGCGTTCTTTCTCTCGGCATAGCCAAGGGAATGGTGGTTACTATTATCGCTGACGGTGTAGATGAAAATGAAGCAGTTGACGGTTTGATAAATTTAGTCCAGACCGGATTGGCAGATTAAAATAGGATAGCAAAGAGGCCGTGATCCGATCTTACGGTCTCTTATTTTTTATTGATCCAAGGAGGGAGCTATGGCAAGCACTCAAAAGAGAACCCAAGAGCTTTTAGAAAAAGCCAATTCACTCCCGCTTTGTCCGGGCGTATATATAATGCGCGATAAAAATTCTAAAATAATCTATATAGGTAAATCAAGAAAATTAAAAAATCGCGTATCACAATATTTTCAACAAAGCAAGAAAAATGCAAAAACCGCAAGAATGACTTTGGGAGTCGAGGACTTCGACTATATAGTTTGCAAAACAGAAATCGAAGCTCTTACGCTTGAAAATTCTTTAATCAAGCAAAATACCCCAAAATATAATATAAAGCTTAAAGATGCAAAATCATACCCGTATATCAAGATCACAGACGAAGAATATCCGAGAATACTTTTCACAAGAACGCGTCTGTCCGATAAAAGTAAATATTACGGTCCGTTTTCCGGCAGCTCCATAGCGTATTCTATATTGGATATTATTCATAAATCTCTGGGTATTCCAAACTGCAAGCGCAAATTTCCGCAGGATTTCGGAAAAGAACGCCCTTGTATTTATTATCAGATGAAGCAGTGCTGCGGTCTTTGCACGGGTAACGTCTCAAATGAAGAATACTCATCGCTGATACAGTGCGCCACAGACATACTTAGAGGTAATATAAGCTCTGCAACGAATATTTTGACCAAGCAAATGCAAAAGTTTGCCGAAAACGAGCAATTTGAAGCGGCGGCGAGATGCCGTGATACTATTCGAGCTTTGGAGCGCTTAAATCAAAAGCAAAACGTAGTCGCTTCTCCAGATACTAATATGGACGTTTTCGGCTTCTATTCCGATGAATTTGTAAGCTGTGTTTCGGTCATGTATATACGCGGCGGTGTTGTAAACGATAAGGCGGATTTTGTATTTAACGCAGATGCTATTACAGATAACGAAGCACTCGCTTCCTTTGTAGCAGACCATTATATTAACAGAGATTACATTCCAAAGTCCATCTTATTGTCATTTGAACTTGAAGCCGATGATATAAATATGCTTGAGGAATTTTTAAGCCAAAGATCCAAGCACCGTGTTTACATTAAGCATCCCGAACGCGGCTCAAACAAGGAGCTCACTATGGTCGTATACGGCAACGCGCAGGAAAAAGCGCGACAGACAAAGCTTGAAACGCAAAAAGACGAGGACGTTCTTATCAATCTCGCACGACTTCTCAAGCTCGAATCTCTGCCTGAACGTATAGAAGCTTTTGACATCTCCAACATTGGAACCGAAAACATTACAGCCGGAATGGTGGTATACGAAAACGCCAAGCCGTGCAAAGCCGATTATAGGCTTTTTAAGATAAGATCGGTAGTCAACACTACAGATGACTATGCCTCGATGCAAGAAGCGCTACGCAGAAGAATAAAGCATTTGAAGGAGGATCAGAATGGTTCTTTCGCAAAATATCCCGATTTGATTTTGATAGACGGAGGAAAAGGGCACATTTCAGCAGTAAAACAGGTTTTACGCGAGGAGGCCATCGATCTGCCAATTTTCGGCATGGTCAAGGACGATTTTCACAAGACCCGTGCACTTTGCACAGATACCGAAGAAATAAATATAGCTAAAGAACGCGCTATTTTTATGCTGATATATGCAATTCAAGAGGAGGTTCACCGTTTCACTGTCGGAAAGGTAATGGCGGCAAAACGAATGACCATAAAGCACTCATCGCTTGAAAAGATAGCGGGAATAGGCCCCAACAAGGCAAAGGCTTTGCTTGGCGCATTTGGTACAATATCCGCTCTCAAAAACGCCTCAGAAAAAGAAATTTTGACCGTCAAGGGTATAAACAAGTCTGATGCCCACAATGTTTTTGAATATTTCAGAAGAAAGGATTAAAAATGAGAATAATAGCGGGAAGCGCAAAGGGAATAACCTTAAAAACACTTGATGGAGATGCGACCAGACCGACATCGGAGCGTGTCAAGGAAGCGGTATTTTCCATGATACAGTTTGACGTTGAGGGAAGACGGGTGCTCGATCTTTTTTCCGGCTCCGGACAAATGGCTCTCGAGGCGCTAAGCAGAGGCGCATATTCGGCAACACTTGTAGATAAATCAAAAGATGCTGTCGATATAATACGATATAACGCCGATAAGACAAAACTTATTGACCGCTGCGCAATATATCAATCCGATTATCTGGATTTTATAAAACGAAATTCTGCAAATAAATATGATATTGTATTTTTAGATCCTCCGTATGCTTTAAAAATGTACAAGCCCGCTCTCCAAGCGCTACTCGATAGTTCAATGCTCAAGCCATCTACGCTCATTATATGTGAAAGCGGAGAGAATACTGTTTTTGATAAAGATGAATCTTTGGCATCACATTTTACAATAGAAAAGCAATCAAGATACAGTAAGACGTATATCACCATTTTCAGGCCTCTGATTTGAAAGGAAATTAACCGTGAGCAAAGAAAAAATAGCTATTGTGCCCGGAAGCTTCGATCCTATTACAAACGGGCACATATCCATAATAAAAAAAGCGATTGAGGTCTACGATAAGGTCTACGTAGCGGTTATGATAAACGATCAAAAAGAGTATATGTTTTCGCTGGAAGAACGCAGGGAAATTGCAACGGCGGCACTCCGCGGATTTGACAAGGTTTGCGTTATAGCTTCTCGCGATTGGCTTTGGCATCTTTGTGTGGAGCTTGGTGCTTGTGCCATTGTAAAGGGATATCGAAACAAAGCGGATCTTGAATATGAGCAAAAGATGGCAAGCTTTAACAAAGAACACTATCCTCTTGCAGAAACGGTTTTAATAGAAGCAGATAATTCAATGGTCAACCTCAGCTCCACGCTGATACGCGAACGAATACGTACACAGCAAAGTCTTGAAGAATTTTTGCCGAACGAATCTATTGAAACGATCAAAAAAATAAGGTCGAAGGTATAAACCTCGACCTTATTTTTTATATGGTTTATAATATAATACAGATAAGTCCGTTACTACCTTCGTTTACAATTCGCTCCAAGGTTTCAGAAAGCTTTGTTCTCGAATCGTCAGGTATATGCTCGAGCTTTGTATGAAGTCCCTCATTTACAAGCTCATATAAGGTTTTTCCAAACATATTGGAGTTCCAGATTTTCTGAGGCTCGGACTCAAATTCCTTTAGCATAGACTTAATCAATTCCTCCGATTGCTGTTCGGTACCCACAATCGGATTTATTTCGGTTTCTATATTGGCTCTTATCATATGTATTGATTGAGCCGATGCCGAAAGTCTGACACCGTAAGATCCGTTCTGCTTCATTATTTCCGGCTCCTCAAGATGCAACTCGTCAATGCTCGGCATAACTATACCGTATCCCTTTGTTTCAGCCATTTCAAGTGCTTCAGCAATTCGCTCGTATTTTTGCTTCATATCAAAAAACTGACAAAGAATATTTATAAGCTCCTTTTCACAGGAAATATCAAATCCCGATAGCTCGCTTATCACCGAATAATATAATGCTTCCGAAAACTCAAGTTCAATTTCAGCTCTGCCGTTACCAAGATTTATTTCTTTTATTTGGCACGCCGAGATATATTCATTTTCCTCTAAAAGTGCCAATGAATTTTTTATGTCACCTATCTTTTCGATTTTAGATGCAAGGTTTGATATGGCAGCACGAACCGATATCTTTACAGGATGCATAGAGTCAAGTGCGGAAATCCACGAGGGAACCTGAAAAATCATCTCGGAGACAGGGAACTCGTGAAGAACAAGCTCTAAAATTCGTGATATATCCTCAAAATCAAGCTCTATGCAGCTGACGAGTGCTACAGGTGCCTTATATTTTTCTTCAAGCTCATACGCAAGTGCAACTGCTTTGTCAGAGCTTGGGTCGGCAGAATTTAGAACAATGGCAAATGGCTTACCTATAGATTTAAGCTCGGATACCACACGTTCCTCGGCAGGAAGATAGCTTTCGCGTGAAATTTCACCTATGCTTCCATCTGTAGTGACCATAATACCAATAGTGGAATGATCCTTGATAACCTTTTCTGTGCCATATTCGGCTGCGGCTACAAATGGCATAGGCTCTTCCTGCCAAGGTGTATGAACCATTCGCTCCTGACCGTTTTCAAGAGTCCCTAATGCCTCTGAAACTATATATCCAACGCAATCTATCATTTTTACCCGCATGGAAATACTGTCGTCAAAGCGAACCGTAACCGCTTCGTCAGGAATGAATTTGGGCTCGGTAGTCATAACGGTTTTTCCCGCAGCAGATTGCGGCATTTCATCGCGAGCGCGTTCCTTAGAATACTCGTCGTCTATATTCGGAAGCACTACAGCCTGCATAAAACGCTTTATAAACGTAGATTTTCCGGTTCTGACAGGGCCAACCACCCCAATATAAATATCTCCTCCGGTCCTTTCCGAAATATCTTTATAAATAGAATGTTCCACAACAAAATCCTCCCGATATATTTTCATTAAAATATACGGGAGGATGTCTGTATTTAGAACACTTATATTCAATTTTCACCGTCTTTTTTATCAAGTTTATCAAGCGGCGTAAAATTATCTTTCGGAACACTCTTCTGAGTAGATAAAGGATTGAACTCCATCGCTTCTTGCATACTGCGATTACTGACGTGCGTATATATTTGCGTGGTATTCAACTGCTCATGACCGAGAATGTCTTTAAGAACACGAACGTCAACATTTCCTGTCTGATACATCAATGTCGCAGCAGTATGCCTTAGCTTATGCACTGAATAGTGCTTTGATTCAAGACCTGCAGCCTTAAGATACTTATACACCATCCACTGCACCGTTTTGACGCTGATACGCTGTTCACGGTTGCTCAAAAACAGAGCGTGCGATTCGGTTTGAATATGTTGCTCACCCATCCGTTCCGAAAGATAGTCGGTAAGAGCCTCTCTGCATGCCGAATTCAAATACACAATTCTTTGTTTATTTCCTTTACCCGTTACAGTAAGAGAACGGAGGCTCTGATCGACGTCGTTAATATCTATTCCAACAAGCTCTGAAACACGCATCCCACAGTTAAGGAAAAGCGTTACTATTGCATAATCCCTGATCCTCGACTTAGATTCACGATCGTTTTTTACCGCCTCAAGAAGCGCTATACTTTCTTCAACAGAAAGAAACTTTGGAAGCGATTGCTTCTGCTTGGGAGATTCAATGTTTGCGGCAGGATTTTCGCTTATCATCATTCTTTTAACGTGAAGATATTTAAAAAATCCCTTGATTGCAGAAAGCTTTCTTGATTTTGCCGCCGCCATATTTCCCCTTACACCGTCCGCATACATCAAAAACTCATATATGTCCTCTGTAGTAATATTTTTTATGTAGTCAAGATCTACACGGCTTATATCTATTTTATCGAACTCTTCAGAAGAGAGCTTGATATTGTTGTCACGTGCAAGTAAAAAGCGAAAAAACATTCGCAAATCGAGTAAATATTCGGAAACCGTCTTTTCAGATGCATTCTGCATTACTGTTTTGTATGCGGCAAATTCTCTCACTAAGGGAGGGAGAGATTTTAGAGGAACAGAGTAATTCATAAT
>CAZSSE010000071.1:0-7978 GCA_964609165.1 uncultured Lachnospiraceae bacterium | reverse complement strand
CTATATATCTTACCCGTGCGAGCATCGGTATATTCAGCACCTGCAATAGCCGCCTTTAGCTTCAAACGCTTTGTCGCACCCTTCGGACAGCCGTCCCTTTCTATAACCGTAAGAACGATCTCGGATGCGTCATCGGTAGCGTAATAGTACGCCGAATACGTGTATTTTGTCGGGAACGCAAGATTGTAGTAGTTACCGAGGCGCATAACGTGCTCAAAGGTCTTATATTCCTTGATCTGCGCCGCTATATCGCGTTTTACCTCGTCGCTCATCTCAAGAATATTAAGCTCATATCCAAGCATTCCGCCCACTGCCACCTTATATCTGTAATCAAGTGATCTCAGATCGCCGTGAGGATCGGAAACGTGACATGACATTGTAGCTGCGGGATACGCAAGCATAGCTGACGCCTGAATCATAGTGCGGTCGTGGGGATTTGTATTATCGCTCGTCCATATCTGTATGCCGTACTGCATCATACCAAGATCATATCTTCCGCCACCGCCGGAGCAGGTCTCAATAACCGCGTTCGGGAAACGCTTGCCAAACCAATCGAGCAAGCGGTAAGTACCTTTCATATATCTGAAGAACACCTCTCCCTGCTTGTCCTCGGGAAGCACAACCGAGCCTACGTTGCTCATATGTCGGTTCATATCCCACTTGAAATAATCAATATCTATGCCGCTGAAGGTCTTATCAAAAAGAGCTATAAGATACTCGACAACCGCGTCGTTTGACATATCAAGCACAAGCTGATGACGCGAGCGAAGCGGCTCTCTGCCCTCTACTCTCAACGCCCATTCGGGATGCGCACGGTAAAGGTCAGAGTCGGGATTGACCATTTCGGGCTCAACCCAAATTCCGAACTTAACGCCCTCTGCCTTGATCTTCTTGACGAAGCTTGCAAGTCCGTCGGGGAATTTATCACGGTTTTCAAACCAATCCCCAAGCCCTGCGCGGTCGTTGTTACGTTTACCGAACCATCCGTCATCCATAACGAGCATATCGAAGCCCGTCTTTTTCGCCTCTTTTGCAAACTTAACGAGCTTGTCCTCGTCAATATCGAAATAACAAGCCTCCCACGTGTTAAGCACCACAGGGTGCGGCTCAGCCGATACGGGCGGCATAATATGCATACGCACGAGCTTATGGAAATTTCTCGACATTCTGCCTATACCTGCCGCAGAATAGGTCATTACAGCCTCGGGCGAACAGAAGCTCTCACCGACATCGAGCGTATACGAGAAGCAATCGCTTCCAAGCCCCAACAAAACTCTCGTTCTGCCGATCTGATCCACGTCGACCTCGTCAAGAAAAGAGCCGGAGTAAACAAAGTTAAAGCCATATACCTCTCCCTTATCCTCTGTCGCATTATGATCGCAAAGTGCTATAAAGGGATTATACTGATGTGACGATGCGCCTCTGTTTGAATATACGGATTGCGTACCGTGGTGAAGCGGAACACGCTGGAAATTAGCCTCGTGAGCGTGCGCGCCGTAAATCGAGATCATATCAAGATCGGAGCGATCTATATCGAGCATCATAGGCATACACTTGTCTATTCTGACGCTCCTCTTTCCCCTATTCTCCACTACCATATATCTGCTGATAACGTCAAGCTCGGAAAAAACTGTATAATAAAGCTTCAGCCTGCACCCGCTGACCGAATCAACAAGCGTGATCTCAAGGGTCTGTGTGTCCTCATCAGCGCGGGCTGCCGGAAGTCCGTCAAGCTCACGTCTACCCTTGAAGGTGCGGTGCGAGCGGTATACAAAGTCGGTAACACCCGTACCGTCCGAGCAAATACGGAGCGCGTTCGGTCTGAAATCTCCCGAGCCGTAAAACGAACATTCCTGCGCAAAAACGTCGGGCGAGTTATTCTCGTCAAGATCAGCCATATACGGTGCGAATGAAAGCATACGCATCTGCGCTGCGGGAAGCTTTGAGGTTCTCTTTCCGTAATATGTATGGCAAAGATAGCGATCGAACACTATTTCGAAAGCGTAAGTAGTATTCTTTGTGTTTATAACAAAGCGCTTGTCATTTTTCAAAAATCTGACAGACATTTTTTCCTCCATAATAAAAAGACCTACACATGGCGGCAACATTGTGCCAAATGTGCCGATCCTAAGCTTGACCCGCCGAGCCGTGTAACCGGAGGAGAGAGACCCTGCATGGCAAGGTGGTGCCCTATCGCACGCTTTACTGCTCCCAACGTCCTCGTTTTGCGTTGAGACAAGTCAATCAAGGCAAAGGAGGGAGGTCTGCAAACCACGTTTGAACTCTGTTTCAGGCTCCTTTAAAGTAATGTGGCTCTTATAACCGATTATCACGAACTAAGCAGGCATTTTTCATTTTTAACGTGTAGTATTATTGTAATCACACTCGCGCCGTAATATTCCGCGACAAGCAAATTTACAGGATTTATTTGCGATCAATTATCGTAATCGATCTCCTGAGAAAAGAGATCATCAAAATAATCCGCAACGTCATCAAGCTCATCGTCGTCGTCAACGCTGACGAGCACCTCCTCGTCACCGTCCTTAGAGAGCTTAAGAATAACATACTCGCAAACGTCATCAGACGCATCGGGATCGTCCACGGGGATCATAGCAAAATAGCGCTCCCCATCCCTCTCGCACTCGCCTATAACCTCAAAGTCGATCTCGTTACCGTCCTCGTCGGTAAGTGTAAATATTTCGATCTCTTCGTTTTCGTTCATTCTTTCTTCACTCATTTTAGCTACCTCCTTAAAATTATTTATTAACTGTATTGTACAACAATTTGCCGTTCTGTAAACGGCTTTATATACGCCGATCAATTCAAATCAGCTCGGCAAGTATCGCGTTGCTCACAAAGAAGCCTTTATCGGTAAAGGCTATGCGATCACCGCTTCTGCGTATGAATCCTCCCGCTATAAATTTTTCAAGCATCGGCATATCCTCATATATATCATGTCCCGAAAGCGCATAATATCTGTCGGTTGAAATTCCCTCGCAAAGACGCATTCCGAGCATCACGTATTCACACACGCGCTCCTCTTCGCTTATGCTTTCTCTCTCCGACACAATATCCTCTCCGCGCAAAAACGCCTCAATATCTCTTGAGTTACCGAAGCGCACCCGGTTCACGCACGAATGTGCTGCAACACCAAAGCCTATATAATCCTCAAGCCGCCAATAGCGCAGATTGTGCCTTGACTCTCTGCCCTCTTTTGCAAAATTACTTATCTCATATCTGTTATACCCGTTTGCCATAAGCAGCTCATGGCACGCAGTATACATAGCAAACTCCTCGTCCTCATCAGGAAGCGCAAGTGAGCTGCGCATTACGCCAAACGCCGTTCCTTCCTCGATTTTTAGGCCGTATGCCGAAATATGCTCGGGGGCAAGCTCTATTACCCGACAAAGAGTATTTTTAAAGCTTTCCAAGGTCTGCTCGGGTATTCCGTACATAAGATCGACGCTTATGTTATCAAAGCCTGCATGTCTTGCGCACTCAAAGCTTATGCGAAAATCCTCAAAGCTATGCAATCTTCCAAGCAGATCAAGCTCGTTTTCATTTGCACCTTGCAAGCCTATGCTAAGACGATTTATGCCCATATCACGCATAGCGCGAAGCTTTTCTTCATCTGCCGTGGCAGGATTGCACTCTGCCGTGATCTCCGCACAGTCTGCGATGCGAAACGCGCCTCTCAATTCATTCATCAGCCTCAAAAAGCAATCTGTCGGCAGAAGCGTTGGTGTTCCGCCGCCAAAATAAACCGTTTCCACACACGCTTCGCTATGCTCGGCGGCAAATGATCTTATTCTTCTGCAGAGCTCATCGGTGTATAGATAAAAGTCACTCTCTCTGTTTTCAAACGAGCAAAAGTCGCAATATCTGCACTTTCTTATACAAAACGGTATATGGATATATACTCCAAGGCTGCTCATTGCTGAAGATTATATATCGCCGCAATTATATCAACACATTGCTGGGTGCCAAGCGCGCCGGCATTTAGCGATACATGATAATTCTTTGCAACGCCCCACTCTGTCTCTGTATAATACTTATAGTAAGCCTTGCGCTTTTTATCCTTGTCACGCAATCTCTTTTCGGGAGATTCCTTTCTCTCGCCGTAATACTCGAGTATATGGTCAATTCTTTTTTCTATGCTTGCGTGAATAAATATCTTCAGACAGTTATATTCCTTGTCAAGAATATAATCTGCACATCTTCCCACGATAACGCATGGTCCTTGCCTTGCGAGATCGCATATTATCCTGCGCTGAAGCACCCAAAGATAATCCTGATTGGACGCAGAGTGGTGTGTTCCGCCCGAGGCAAAGGCATTGGCAAGCCAATGCTTATGATTGGCATATTCGCCCTTATCCGCAATATAATCCTTTGAAAAGCCGCTTTCCTCTGCGAGCTTTTCTATTATCTCCTGGTCGTAGCAAGGAATTTCAAGCTTTTTCGCAACCTCCTTGGCTATGGTTCGTCCTCCGCTGCCAAATTCACGGCTTACAGTAATAACGTCATATCCCATACTACAGTCTCCTCAGTATTTTATTCCTTTTCCACCGTATCGGAAAATCTGAATCCGGCAGTATCGGTAACAGGCAATGAGAACACGAGAGCGTGAGCCTTGGATTCCATTCCCGCATTGACCATAATAGACTTCATAATATCCTTTTTCTTTTCACTGCTTGAAACTATAAGCACGATCTCCTTCTCCTCGGCAAGCGAAAGTCCAAAGAATTTCTGGGCGCCTGCGCCGGTTCCCTTTGCCTTGATAGTAGTTCCTCCTGCGGCGCCCGCCTCACGGGCGGCGTCCATAACAAGATCTGTATAACCCTTTTCATATATAGCGAGTATCAATTCCTGAGACGTTTGCATATTCCCTTCCTCCTTGTCGTGATTATCCGCTTCTTCGTTTTGCATCTGACCTGTTGATAAATACTCAAGAGCCTTCGCTCCGCCTATTCCCGAAAACGGAATAGCAACCGCGATGCCTCTGTCGGGCAGATCGATCTTCATATCGACCGTAAGTCCTTTGAGAGTCTGCTTCAGTATGCTCTCTGAAACAAAGGAGAGCAGCATAGTCTTTTCGTTCTTTTCAATGCCAAGCAAGGCAAGCGTTTTGGCGTGAGCAGTTCCGTTGCAGTTCGTGCTATAGGTCACGGAAATATTATTCCTTCTATAGAACTCCTCATATTCCGCAGAATCGGAACGCCTCACTATCGTAAGCAACAAATAAAATCCATTCATATTGGCGTCTCCCTTCTTAAAAATCGATTATATCCTCATCGTCGGTAATATCTGTAACCGTTTGGGTCGGCTTCTCATCAGCCATATGTACAGATTCGAGATCAATAAGCACCTGTCCCTCTTCGTTTACGCTGACCGCATCCGTAGCGGGCGTATCCTCACTGCGAGCCGATGCCTGCTTGATCTTATATACAAGTCCGAGTATCTGAATGGCTATAAGGGGAGTCATAGCTACCATTGCAACAACGCCGAATGCGTCCTCAGCTATGTTTCCGCCCACTGCGGAGCAGGCTCCGACCGCAAAAGGGAGAAGGAAGGTCGCCGTCATAGGACCGGATGCAACCCCTCCCGAGTCGAACGCGATCGACGTAAATACATCGGGCACGACGAAGGAAAGCAGGAGCGCAATAGCATATCCGGGTACAAGAACGTAGAGTATCGGGATACCCGTAAGCACTCGGATCATCGCAATACCTACCGAAATAGCAACACCTATAGACAGAGCAAGTGAGAGCACCTTACCGGGAATAGCACCCGAAGTCTCATCCTCGACCTGTTTTGTCAGTACGTGTACGGCAGGCTCTGCCGAAACGATGAAATATCCTATTATCATTCCCACGGGAACTATCAGCCACTTGAATGCGGAATCGGCAAGATTTGCGCCGAGCATGTTACCAAGCGGCATAAATCCTACATTTACACCCGTCAGGAAGAGCGTGAGTCCAACGAAGGTATAGAGAACTCCCATCATAGTCTTTCCAAGTCCCTTGCTTCCGATACCGCCTGTAAGGGCGCGGAAAATAAGGAAGAAAACGACTATGGGAGCTACCGCAACAATAACCTCAAGTGCGTAGTGCGGAAGCTGCGCTATAAAGCTCCAGAAGATCTCCCGTGAATCGGTAAGTGATGGGATCTCATAGGGGCTTGGCGTTACCGTATCCACATTATTGAGCAATCCAAGCGTCATCACCGCAACTATCGGTCCCACCGAGCAAAGCGCAACAAGACCGAAGCTGTCGGCATCCTCATCGGCTCTTATCGAAGCCACGCCGACGCCGAGTGACATAATAAACGGAACCGTCATAGGACCTGTCGTTACTCCGCCGGAGTCAAACGATATTGCAAGAAAGCTCTTGGGAACGAGAAACGCGAGAATGAAAACTATCGCATAAAAACCAAGCAACAGATATTTCAGCCTTACATTGAAAATTATTCGCAGCATTGCAACAACGAGCATTACGCCAACTCCCAATGCTACCGCAAGTATAAGCACAATGGACGGTATGCTGGAGATCTGATTTGCAAGCACCGTAAGATCAGGCTCGGAGACGGTGATCATCACGCCGACAAAGAAGGAAACAAGAACGATCATCCACAGCTTTTTGGTTTTTGTTATTTTTGATCCTACGTACTCACCCATAGGCATCATTGCGATCTCAGCACCGAGTGTAAAAAGACCCATGCCAAATATCAGCATCACTGCTCCGATCAGAAATGAAACCAAGATTGGAGCATCTATCGGGGCTATGGTAGCAAGAAGCAAAAGAACTATGCCCGAAACAGGAAGCACCGATGCAAGCGATTCCTTTATCTTCTCGGCAAGTATCGTTTTTTGAGAGAATTTCAATACACATTCTCCTTTCTACAATATTTCATTATCCATTATACCATTTTTATCAATATTTTGCAAGAGTAAAAAAATATATTTTACACTTTCGTAATATTGACATAAGCCGTGCGAATATGATATAATATATTCAAAGAAACTGAAAGGCAGCTTGGAAATGGAAAACCTCGGCTATTATAATGGCAAATTCGACCTTATAGAAAATATGAGCATACCGATGAACGACCGCGCATGCTTTTTCGGCGACGGTCTTTTTGAGGTGGCATACGTAAGAAACCACAAAATTTACGCGCTCAACGAGCATATGGATCGCATGTATGAAAGTGCAGACGCTCTGGGATATAACATACCGCTCACAAAGGAGGCATTCTCTGCCCTGCTGTATGAGCTCTCCCAAAGGGTGGACTGTCCCGAGCAGTTGCTTTATTGGCAGGTCAGCAGAGGAACCGAGCCTCGCTCGCACGCTCCGCAAAGTGAGCTTACGGCAAATGTGTGGGTAACTGTACGCCCTAAGACAATGCTCCCGCCCAACACGCCTATGCGCCTTATAACCTATCCCGATACAAGATTTTTTCACTGCAATATGAAAACTCTCAATCTTCTGCCAACCGTCATGGCATCTATCGCCGCGCGGGATGCTGGGGTTGACGAGGCCGTATTCCACCGCGACGGCAATGTCACTGAGTGTGCGCACTCCAATCTGTGCATTATACGCAACGACGGTGCAATTCAAACCGCACCGGCGGATAATATGATCCTTCCGGGCGTTACGAGAGCACATATGATACGAGCCTGCCGAGACCTCGGCATTACGTGCATAGAGGAGCATTTCACGCTCGAAGAGATGATGCAAGCGGCAGAGGTTGTAGTCATAACGTCGGGAGCGCAGTTCCGTCCGGTGCAAGAGATAGACGGAAAAGCTGTCGGAGGGCGCGCACCCGAAACAGTCAAGAAATTGCAGGATATGCTTTACGGAGATTTTTTAAAGAAGACAAACGCATAAAGCAAAAAAAACGAAAGCTCTTACCTTCAAAGTTCGGATTGCTACAGATAAAGGGTTCAGGACGAAATTCCTGAACCCTTTATCTGTAATATGGA
>CAZSSE010000070.1:0-7991 GCA_964609165.1 uncultured Lachnospiraceae bacterium | reverse complement strand
AGAACGGTAGCAACTTTACCGACTACAATAACAGAATTGCCTACGTTACACGTGCTGCCCACAGGGTAGTATGCGTAAGTTGTGTTGGCACCGTCGGAAATGGTAACGATGCCACTATCGTTGATAGCTACGATCTTGCCGGTGATCGCAACGGTCTTTGCATCGCTAACTTCTGTCAGCTTGCCGATTGGGGTGACGTCAGCCTCTACAGCGATAGCTCCTTCGTCGATCATCATACTGCCGCTGTAGCGGACAGCAAATCCGGTAACGGTGATATAGTCGCCGAGCTCAACGCTTGTTGCAAGCTTGCAAGCAATACTATAATAATCTCCGTCCGAGATCCAAGCGCAATCGTCGTCCAAATGGACAACTACACCGGTGACAACGACCTTAGTGCCGCTGAGCTGATACTTAGCCTGCTTTATTGTCATTTCGGTAGCGCCGGTAACGAACTGCGTGTAGAAGGGATCATAAGAAGCTTTGCAGGGGCCAACCGTGAGATATGTGTTATCGTTTCTTGTTCCGAAGATATAGTCGCTATCATCAACAACGGCAGTAAATGTATTGAGAGAGTCGTTCCACTTGTAAACAGTGGTTGCGGTCTCCTCATATGCTCCATTTACGTGAGTGCCGCTTACTACCATATTGATATATACCTTAGCTCCGTTATTCATAACGTAGAGGTAGTAGCCGCCCTCGGTTTCCTCAACGTATACATCTATAGCTTCAAGAATGTCTTCTGTGGTAGCCATATAGTAGCCGCTCATTCCACCTGCAAGGTAAACGACCTTTTTCGCTTTGCCCTGTACCATACCGAACTTATAAGCTGTTCCAACCTCGGGCTTAACAAATCCGTTCATCGAAGGTGCGGTAGGTGTATATACAGTCTCTTCACCCTCGCCGCCTTCAGTACCGGTCGTTGCGCTGCTTGCTGCGCCGCTTGTGTTAGCGGATGTGCTTGTTATGCCGTAAAGCTGTGCGATGAAGGAATCGCTTGTCTTAACGGGGCCGAGAGTTGTGTAACTATTGCTACTGCTTGTTCCGAGAGCGTAAGATGTTCCGTTAACGTCTGTAACGAGAGTTTTAACTGTGTCATCCCAAGTCCAAACGGTAGATGCAGTATCTTCGTAGTTAGCGTTTACGTGTGTTCCGCTTGTTGATACGTTAATGTATTTCTTCGCAGCGTCAATCATTACGTAGAGGTGGTAGCCGCCGGTAGTATCCTCAACGCCTACGACCTTAGCGTCGGCAAGGGTCTCGGAGGTTGCAAGATAATACGTAGCAGCCATTCCGTCGGAGATGTAGTAAACGTCGGTGGCACTAACGTTGGTGTTGATGAAACCGATAGCATAATTTGTACCTGCTACAGGAGCAGTTGTGAGAACTACGCTGAGATTGGTGTTATTATTGTCATTGCTGTCATCGCCGCCGTCGCTGCCGCCCTGCGCGGGTGTGTGCGCGAGGATCCAACCGCTCTTCATCTGAGGACCGTCGTAGTAGGAAGCAACGCCTACAAGCTTTACCGTGTCGCCGACAACGGGCTTGACCTCGAGAGCATTATAAGCCGTTTTGCCGTCTGCACTGTAGGTACCGTAAATGTAAATGTCTTTTCCGTTACCGTCTGTGATAATCAGATTGCCGTATTGCTCGCTCTTGATCTCCTTTACAGTACCCGTGATGACGTACTTCTGAGGATTGGTGGTAGCATTTTGCTCAAGCTTGTTTGCAATATCAATAAATTCGGCAATGGTCTTTTCAATAGGATCGGGATCTTTGAATGCGGGGAGGCTTGCGATATTGGCCTCTACAATGAAGCCTGCGGGGAACTGATCCTTGCCGGTATTAGCTTCTGTGAGGTGTCTTGACTCGGAGAGAGAAAGCGTGTTATAAGTATTGTAGTTTCCGAGAACGTACTCTGCGCCGTCCACCTTAACGTACCAAGCGTTTGTATTAGCCTTGTAGTACCAAACGCTGTCGGTGGTGTCTGTGAAGGTAAGCTTTCGGTCATACTTGTTCTCTTCGCCTTCGCGCTTTTCAACGGCTGCGTTAAGATACTTGGTAGCGCCATCAACCTTTGTGTAGAACTTATATCCGCCATCAACTACTTCTGCGAAGAAGTCGGGAGCAGCGGTAGCGTCGGTAGTAGTGGAAATGTACTGACCGTCGCCGGTAGCGGTAACGTAAAGATACTGCTTGAGATTAACCTGAGCAATGAAGAACTTATAAGCGGTATCAGCCTTAAGATCTCCTCCGACCGAAACAGATTCCTCAATTACGGGGAGTACACAGTTGATAACGAGCTGTGCGGACTCATCACCGTACTTAACGGTAGCGGTGAGGGTGTACGCGAGCTCCGCTGAGTTGGTGGTGGGAAGCGTTACGGTAACAAAGCCTGCTGTAGCGCTTGCCGCAATCGTAATGGCTTCGACGCTGGATACCCATTCAACGGTGTAAACGAGATCGCCGGTCGTAACCTGTGCGGGAAGGTCAAACGATACCTTCTTGCTGAGGCTCGAAGAGCCCTGAAGCACTGCGGCCTTTAGAAAGTCCTTGGCTGCCTCAACGTCGGGGGCATCATTTTTGTTTCCTTCGTCGTCGGTGGAGGGTGCGTCGGTTGCCGGTGCGTCGGTTTCGTTTGCGTCTGTAGCATCGGACTCGGTGTCCTTGTTACAAGCTGCAAACATCGGAAGCATCATAACAGCAACGAGAAGAAGTGCGATAATTCTTTTCATGTCTTTCTCCTTATGAAAAAATTTAATTATTAACTGTAATGTTACTTACAGTAAATACCTTGATCTGATAATTGCCGTCGTAGTAATCAACGATTCCCTTGACGTCAATGTTCTTGCCTCTATAGGCGTCTGCCGTAACCACGTTGCCGTCGGCATCGCGAAGCACTGCGGTACGTACCGATATCGTTTTGCCGTCAACCTCGCAGGTCAGCGTCATAGCGCCCTTGGAAGAGCTTTCTTCATTGTTGGTGGTATAGACGTTCTTGACGGTGAGATTCTTCATCTCTACCGAAGTTGACAGAGCCATTTTCGCAAAGGGGTGAGTTGTAAGCTCATCGCCAACCACTACCTCAACCTCGCCGTTCAGAAACTGATCGGCGGTTATGAGCGAGTAGGCGGGAGAATTGCCCTCGCTTATCTTTTGGATATTGTTGGGGTCGTCTGGCTTCATCTGACGGTAGGAGAGGTCGGAGACCTGATATGTGCCGCCTGCCTCGTAATACTGAACCGTGCCGACTATTCTTGCCTCGTTGCCGACCTTAACTATGTCAAGTCCGGCTCCTTGGAGATTGTATCCAAGGTATATAGACATTCCGTAATACATATCCGTCTCGGCGTCGTAGTCCTCGATATATATTGTTCCGTCTCCGTTGGTGGTTGTGATGACGCCCTTGAAGGCGACCTTGACGCCGTTATATTTCTCTATGTTGGAGCGGAGCTCCTTGAGTGTGAGCTCTACTATCTCTCCGTAGTAGAAATCGGGGTCGTTTTCGCCCGAGTGAACGTTAAGCTTGTTTAACTTTGCTTGGTCTATCGCCTTCAGGCAGGTCTCGCCGTAGCGGTTATTGCCCGAGTTTGATGCGATAGCAAGTCCGTTCTGGAGGAGCTCTATATTAAGGTTGCGATATTCGTCGCTACCCTCCGGCTTGTACCATACCCAAGCAAGGTATCTTGAGCCTGTAGAGTCTGCCTCCCACTTTGCCGTATCGGATTCTATTATAATAGACGTAGCCGATTCAAGCTTTTCGCGGGTGAATTTTGACGCCTTTTTGCCGTATTCCTCGATCTTACCTGTAGATTCGGGGGTATTTACTGCGAGGTATCTTGCCTTAAGCACGCCCGATTTCATTACGCTTGTAGGAACGTTGAAGTGTGTCGTGTCGCCGTCAACGTAAAGATGAACCGTAACCTCCTGCTTTGCGGTGTCGGAGGTCATATCAAGCTTTACGCTTGAGGCATAATCAATATTTGTTTTAGGAGCCTCTGTAGCTTGCGCGTTTGTAACCTGCGCATCGCCGTCTGTGCTTACGGCGTTGTCGCTCGCGTTGCAGCCCGCAAAGCAGGCTGCAAGCATACAAATTATTGCAAGAACAGAAGCTGATCTTATAAGCTTATTCATAGGTTACTCTGTTACAATAAAGAATTACGAGAATCTACACTTATTTATCGATTTCGCAAACTCATCCTTGATCTGCTTATCTACGTTGTCGCCGTGGAGCGTAAGACAAGCGGTAAGGAGCGCTCCTACCTCGTCACGGGCGGTAGAGGAGCCGTTGAATGCGGGAGAGGTGTAGTAAGCGTCAGCCTGATCGAGGCATACCTTAGCGGAGAGAGCGGAAACGTGGTTGCCGCCGTCTGCCTGATCGAGGAAGTCCTTATAAACCTTGTTCTCGCTGACCGACTTGATTACGGGAACGTAACCCGAAGCCATGGAGAACTCAGCCTGAAAATCAACTGTGGTTGTAAGGAACTTAACGAAGAGCCACGATGCGATGATCTCCTGATCGTCAGCCTTATCGAAGATGCAAAGGCTGGGGCCCTGAGAGATTACCTTGGGGTTATCCGGATTGAGCTGAGGAACGGTTGCTATGCCAACCTCGAAGGGATAATTTCCGCTTGCGTCAGCCGTGGGACGCTGGTGGGTAGCACCTGCGGAGGATCCGATAGACATATAGCTCTTGGTTGCATCCTGAGAGATGAAGAGACCGGAGGTGTACGCTCCGTAAAGTGTCTGTGTCGTTACGTAGCCCTTATTGTACCAATCGTTGAATTTCTTTACGAACGAGTGGTTTTCCTCGTTGTCAAAGAGGAAGTGCTCGCCTGTAGCCGAGGTGTATGCCGAGCCCTGCTGCTCGCACATGGTGATAAACCAGTTAGCCTCGCTGTCGTATCCGAGAGGAATGAACTTTTCGTCGATCTCCTTGATCCTTGCGCAAACTGCTTCAAGCTCGTCCCATGTCTTGGGAACCTCTATGTTGTTTGCCTCAAAGAATGTCTTGTTGTAGTAGAGAACCTCTGTGGATTTGGAAAGAGGCATTGTATACATACGACCGTCGCCGAACTGCTTACCCTCGTTGTAGTAGCCCTCGATGAAGTCTGCCTTCTGCTCGTCGGTAAGTCCGAGTACCTCGGTAGTGCCGTCTGCTCTTGTTACGGTAGCCTTACTGTCGATAAGTCCGTCGAGAGTAACTACTGCCTTTGCGCTGTTGTAAAGAGCAACGTGGTCGGGATAGCAGTATGCGACGTTAGGCTGATTGCCTACGGTGATCTCGGTGCTGATCTGGTTACGAACGTCGTCGTAGCCGCCAACCTGCTCGTGTTCGATCTTGATGTTGGGGTAGAGCTTGTTAAATTCTGTGATGTAAGTATCGAGAACCTCGCGGAGATTTGCGCCCATTGTGTGATAGAACTTGATAGTAACCTCGCCTCCGTTGTAGGTCATTTCATCGTTGACCTCGTATACCTGACCTGCAATCGTAGCCTCTCCGCCGTTATTTTCGTCGGGGTCATCATCGAGGCTGAGGTCGATGTTACATCCGACGAGGGCAAAGGTGCCGAAAAGCATTGCCGTCATCAAAAGAAAAGCTAAAAGTTTCTTCATTTTTTGTCTCCTTTTTATTTCTTTTTGTTTGCCAATATATGTTACAGGATATACTTTCGTATTTTCCTATTAACCCTTGATGCCGCTGCGGCTTACGCCTTTCATTATGTACTTGCGCAGGAATATGAAGACAAGGAAGAGCGGGAAGGAGACGGTTGCGACCGCCGCCATCTGAACGGGGTAGTTTACAACTCCGTCCTCTACGACCTGTATCTGTCTGATACCGTTGGTGATAAGTCTGTGCGCTTCGTCGTTTGCAACAAGTCGCGGCCAGATGTAAGAGTTCCACGAGCCCATCATTTTGAGTATCGTGATCGAAATGATGGTGGGAAGCGCCAACGGGATCATTACCTTCCAAAGATACTTGATGTCGCTTGTTCCGTCGACCTTTGCGGCAAGATACAGCTCGTTGGGGATCTGCATAAAATTCTGACGCAATAGGTAGATGTAGAACACGCTGACAAGGAAGGGAACTATCAGAACCGTGTAGGTGTTCATCCAATTAAATTCGTTGATAGTGATGTAGTTGGTGATAGTGAAAAGTTCACCGGGGATCATCATGGTTGCCAAAAGTGCGGCGAATAGCGCTTCCTTGCCCTTGAACTCAAGTCTGGCAAACGCGAATGCCGAAAGAACCGTGATAACGAGCGAGAGAGCTGTGGAAACTACTCCGACGTATACTGTATTCAAAAACAGCCGACCGAGGTTAGCGGTGCTGAATGCGTGTGCGTAGTTGGAAAACATTATTTGCTTCGGCCAGAATGTAGGCGTGGGGAGCAAATATTCGGGGAGCGTCTTAAGTGACGAAATGATCATCCAATAGAAAGGAAAGATCACGATTAATGCCATGACGGCAAGGAATGCGTAGGTGGCGACCTGAGCGGTTATCTTGCCGATCTTACCGATCGCCTTTTCCTTTTTCATATTCTTTGAGTGCATTACGCTGATGTTCTTTGATTCTGTCATACTGCACCTCTTAATAATGAACTTTCTTCTTACTTACCCAAAGGTTAATAAAGGTAACTATAAGAATTATAACAAACAGGATAAGAGCGCCTGCACTTGCAATTCCGTAGCTTCGTTTCTCTATTGAGTCATAGATCATTCCGACCACGGTATTGAGGCGTCCCGCGTCATCGGGCGGCCCCATTTTATCGCCGAATACGCCGACGATGCTCGAATATTCCTTAAAGCCTCCGATAAAGCCCGTGATAATTACGTATGCGAGCATGGGAGAGAGCAGCGGGACGGTAATTCTTGTAAATACGCGCCATCTGGGAGTGCTGTCGACCTTTGCGGCGTCGTAGTATTGTTTGTTGATGCTTTGCAGACCGCCCAGAAGAATGAGTATCTTAAACGGGAGCGCGTTCCATACGATATATATTACCATAACGGTAATATTTGCCGCGTAGGAGGATCCCGAGTTCATCCAGTTGATTCTGCCCAGACCCAAGCAATCGAGCAGCCAGTTTATTATACCCGGGCTTGTGACCGTCGGCCCGTACAGGTCGCCTGCGATTATATTACCTACCACGTTAAACATAGTCGCAAATACCATACCGATAGCGATCGAGTTCGTAACGTATGGAAGGAAGAATATAGTCTGTAAAAGCTTTTGCAGGGGCTTTATGGAGTTTAGACATACTGCAATGAGAAGCGCGAGTATCGTCGAGATCGGAACGGTCAGGACGCAAAGGAGCATTGTCGTCTTGAGCGCGTCGGTGAAAAAGGGGTTTCTTATAACTGTGGCAAAGTTTCTGATACCGATAGTCAAAATCTTCTCATCCCTCGTGTTTTCTGCCAGATAAGTATAGTCGTATCCGTTGATGAATGCCATTCTGACAGTGTTGATTATAGGCCAAACAGTGAAGATGAGCAAGAGAATGATCGCAGGTGCCAGATACAGCCACGCTTTCCATTGATGCTTGCTGTCAACCATCGCTTACACCTCGAAATAAATTCTTTCTTCATTTTCTTTGTTGAAAATGAACACCTTGTGTGCCTTGAGCGAGTAGCTGATGCTTGTATTCTCGGTGTCGATCTTGCTGTCGGCGTCTACTATTGAGCGGATAACCGCCGTCTGCATAGCGGGATGATCCGAAACTACGCTGACGTCGCGTCCCATGACCTCGACCGAATGAAGATTGCAGTGGAGCGGGCCGTTGTTATCTACGATAAAGCCCTCGGGACGGATTCCGACAGTGACCTCCTGATCCTCAACTCCCTTTACGTCAAGGACTGCATCGTCGCCTACATAAAGCTTGCCGCCTTCAATTCTTCCTGAGAATACGTTTATGGGAGGTGTTCCAAGGAATTTAGCAACGAATAGGTTCGTAGGATCATCGTAAACCTCCTGCGGCTTACCGATCTGCTGAACA
>CAZSSE010000069.1:0-8063 GCA_964609165.1 uncultured Lachnospiraceae bacterium | reverse complement strand
AATAAAAATCCGCCCGCATAGCGGGAGGTATTTCATTTTCGGGCATAGCCCTAATACTACTGGCTGCGCACAAGTGCGCTTTAGATTGGCCTGCCAGCCATGCAATTGTTACTTACTACCCATAAATGGGTCCCGTGGGTCGAACATCGCTAACTGATCGCTTTCTTGATCCCTTTTCAATTGATCTGCAATATACTGCTTTATTGCCTTTGTGTTCTTCCCCACGGTATCAACGTAATATCCCTTACACCAAAATTCGCGGTTTCGGTATGCAAATTTCATATTTCCATATTTTTGGAATATCAGTAGTGCGCTTTTTCCTTTGAGGTATCCCATAAAACCTGAAACGCTCATTTTGGGCAGGATACTGACCAACATATGTATGTGGTCCGGACACACCTCCCCTTCGATTATTTCTACTCCTTTCCATTGGCAGAGTTGGCGGAGTATTTCTCGTATCTCTAATCTCTTCTCCGCAAAAAATATCTTTCGCCTATATTTTGGCGCAAATACAATATGGTACTTGCAATTCCAACTTGTATGTGCTAAACTATTATTGTCTATGGCTACATTCTTCATAGATAAATCCTCCAAATTTGAACCACGCGACTATCGCGTGGTTTTCGTTATACAAGAAAAGCACCGAGACAATTGCCTCGGTGCAGGCTTCATATGTACATGATTATTTGATGCTGTCAACAACCGAATGTACCCACTCAAGAAGGTCCTTTTTCTCAACGTCGGAAAGCTTCCCACCAAAGAAAGGTAAACCTCCGAACTTTACAATCTTTACGTTATCAATAACATTTGTACCGGTCTCACGAAGAACTGCAAGAGCGTCCTGCATAGTCTTTTCATTACCATCTATAAGGAGAGCAACATTTTGAGCCTTCTTCTTATCAAGCTCCCGACAAAATCTTCGTACCATATCATCAAGATCGTTTCCGGAAAGAGCAAGAATAACGAGGCGTTCATTTTCACAAGAGTATGCCGGCGGAATTACATCAATGGCGTTGTAATTCTGCGAAAGACCGAACTCAACCTTGATAGCTTCAGCCAACTCCTTCATTTTTGCTTTTTTTGAATAATAGAGAAATCTCATTTTAAGTGCCATGATTTTAAACCTCCAAAATATTTGTTATAGACATTATAACAGATATTTTTTGATTGTGCAAGGGGATTTTATAAAAATTTTGTTAAACCCACTCATAGTGGCCCAAATAATCGTATTTAAGTGTACATACATGACGTCGTTATATCCGCAACTTTCCTCGAGCTTCTGCCAATATGCGTAGTCATCGCAAACACGTTGCAAAGGTTCATACTGAGCCTTATTCTTTTGGTCTGCGTGAATAAGGTATCTGTAAGCGGAAACCATATCGCTACACGTTTGACACAAAGTGTTTTGCGGTTCTTCATCTTCTTCGCATATTTCAACGGCATATCGGTCAAAAATTTTGCGAATAGCACTTGAAGTTTTTGCGTTATAGGTGTATAATATAACGTGGGTATGCACTTCTTTCAAAGAGCCGTCGGCGAGGACGTCCTTATCGTGAGTGCAGTACGCCCAATGTTGTATCCAATCCGAACGGCGCAGCAGAACTTCAAGCCGTTCGGGGCGGATATATGAAGATAAAGAGAACTTTCTGTCTCTCGGCTGTTTTGAGCCTTTACCTCTCTTTATCTCTTCGCAATCGTTATCGCTTTCTTCAACAACAACGTCGTCGTCTTGCTTTTCGTCGCATACCGATACGTCATCAGCCATTGACGTTTTTTGAGCTGTGCGCCCAAAGTGTTTCTTTTCATTCGAGCTATTTAAACATCTTTCTTCACAAGCCGTCACAAGCTCGTCGCTTAGTAGTCCGTCTCTGTGTGCCATTTGTATCCTCCGTATCGATTTATATTTGTATTCTTATCGGCAGGTCGGAGAACGCTATAGCTCGTCAGTAGGATATAAGCGGTATATTTTCATAGTAAGTACCTCAAAAAATTGTTATTAGATAATATCTTAACCAAGAATATTATAACATATCTTAACCAAGATTGCAATACGTAATGTTATACAAAAATATCTTAGTCAAGATATATATTTTGCACAAACCTTACAAGGAGAACATAATGGATAAAATCACTTATAAGAACGCATTTAACAAGGAAAATTACGACCACTATAACCTAATGCTCCCCAAAGGTATGAAAGCGGAGCTACAGGCTATTGCAAAGGCTCGCGGACAATCGCTAAATGCCTACATAAACGAGGCTATTATCGCTTATATGAATTGCACAAGTGAGAGTTAAGCGTACACTTAACGGAGAACAGCATACACCTTCTTTACTTTCTCCCGAAAGCACCACTACGCCCGAAAGTTCCGCTTTCTTCAACAACAACGTCGTCGTTTGAACACCGTCGCACGTTGAGCTCTCGACGGTCATTGTCGGCTTTTGAACCTTGCGACCAAAAGGTTATTAAGGGCGAAAGCAAGGCTTTGCTTTCGTCCTTTTTCCATTATATCTCTGGTGCTTTGTCAAGGTAGTATTGTAAACTTTTCGGTATCGGAAACTTTACAATCTCCACCTCGACAAGTGTTTCTGACGTGGGCTTTCCACCGTCTTAACTATGCAGGATAAGTGAGAGTTAAGTGTGCATTTTTTTATTTGTTTAAGAGTGAGCTTTTTTTAGGCTTTTTACGTTTTTTACGTAGGCGAGTGTTTACGCAAAAAAAATTGCACAGCGGTATACAACTGCTGTGCAAAATTCATTCTAAAGCATTTTCGTGTCGCAATATCCTTGCAAGCCTTGATTTTATTGACTTTGTAGAGCTTCGTAAAAGATTGACAAAAACTGTTTTTTGCACAACGGTTTTCCGAAACTGTGCAAAAAGCATTTTTTTAACAATCTTGTGGAAAAGTCCGCAAACCCTTGTAAATACTACGTTCCCCGAATTATACAAAATTTGCATTTTGTATAATTTTATTGCCGGCGCATTTTAGGCTTTTTTGTTTCCTGTATATTTTTTTCTTGTAGCCTCCCCGCCGCGCAGATGTCTTTCCTGCTTGTTTATATCCAAAATATCCTTAACCTTTTTATAAAGTTCAACATCTACCTTTTTAAGTATTTGTGTTACATCCTTATGTACTGTACTTTTGCTGACCCCAAATTTATTTGCCACACCCCTTACCGTAGATCTATTATCAACCAGATACCTACCCAAGATCACACATCTTTCTTTTATAGATATAGATTCATTGTACATAACGCAATGCCCCGATTCTTAGTATTCAGTTTTAAATATATGCCGCGCTATTTCAATTTATTAACATCTATGAAACATCTATGAAAATGGAGACAAATTAATGCAAAAAGAAACTACAAAATTCAACAGCTCCGACATTATGGAAGGTATGTCGTCTATCTCTGCGGTCATTAAAGCCATCGAGGCTAAAACCACAGACAGAAAAATACTTAATGTTTACATTGATTCATCTAAAAAAAATTCAAAACGCAATGAGATTGCTTTTTTAAAGTACAAATCCCATGAATTGGGATTTGGTATAGAATTCGTAGACACAGATTGCATATCAGAATTTACCATAGGCACTTCGCATGGAGGCATCATCGCGTTTTGTTCCCCTAAAAATATCCCTCATTTATCAAAGGATTTGATAAATCCGTCAGGAGTTTACTATTTTTTAGACGGCGTTGAGGATCCGTATAATTTCGGATATGCAATAAGATCAATATACGCAGCCGGAGGAGACGGAATTATTATTTCATCTCGAAATTGGATGGGTGTTGCGGGCGTGGTAGCACGATCTTCGGCGGGCACGTCCGAACTTATAGATATGTTTGTTGCTGATGCCGATGAAGCGATAAATATTTTTAAGGCTAATGGCTACAAGGTCGTATGCGCTGGAATACGAGACTCAGAATCTATTTTTGAAGCCGATCTTTCAAAACCGCTTTTTGTTATTTTAGGTGGCGAAAAGCGTGGGATCTCGCGTGCTGTTCTTGATCGTGCAGATACAATAGTTCGCATAGACTACGGAAATAAATTTCACGGTTCCCTTTCAGCAGCTGCTGCAACTGCGATTTTCGCATTCGAGATATTAAGATATAACAGATAATTTTATTTTTTATTTGTTTTGTTTACTGTCTGTTAAAAAATATGTGTTATAATTGTATCTAATGTATAAAATATGTTCTACCGAGGTATAGGTTATGAAGCGTTCTCTTGCCGTTATTGGCGTTGGAAATATGGCAAAATCAATTATTGCCGGCATAACATCTGCAAATCTTGACGTATCTAAATTCTATCTTTTCGATAAAAATACCGATACGTATAAAACAATGGAGCAAAATCCCGCATACAATTATTGTACCAGCATTGATGAGGCGGTGGAAAAAGCCGATTGCGTTCTGCTGTCAGTCAAGCCGCAAAATTATCCGGAGGTTCTTGAAAATATCAAGCTTGCTGACGGATATAATGGCAAGCTGTATATTTCTATTGCTGCCGGTATAACCTCAGATAGCGTTTCGCAGACGCTTGATAATGCTATCGTTGTCAGAGTTCTTCCTAATCTGCCTATGACGATTGGTCAGGGCGTATCTGCTATATGCAAAAACAAAAAAGCCTCTGCCGAAGATTTTGAATTTATCAACGCCGTATTCGCCTCCGCAGGAAGCACTTTGATCATTGATGAATGTGAAATGAACCGTATAATCGGTGCGCTTTCTTCTTCTCCTGCGTATGTTTTTAAGTTCATAGACGCTATATGCAAAGGAGCCGAGGCCCAAGGCTTGGACGGAAGCTCCTTGCTCGATGCGGTGTGCGATGTAGTTATTGGATCGGCAATGCTGTTAAAAAATTGTACTGACTCCCCTTCCGAGCTTATCTCCAAGGTAGCCTCCAAGGGTGGAACTACCCAAAAGGCACTTGATACTCTTGATCGGTATGATTTTGATGATATTATAGAAAGGGCTATGATCGCTTGTACCGCTCGCGCTGATGAGTTAGGCAAAGCAAATTAGTTTTTTTGGCAGAGAGGTAAGCATTTTGGAAACAAAAAAGAAAAAATTCGGCATCTTCGGATCCAAGAAAGATAGGCAAGATGCCACAGAAGAAAATAGAAAACCAACGCTTGCGTTTTTTTTCAAAACGTTAGCAAGAAAATTCCCACAGCTTCTTCGCCTTAACGTTTTAATGATATTTCAAATATTACCTATCCTCGCTATAGTGATAGTATTCTTAGTTGGCGACAAGACTCCAACCGCAACAAGTGCAACCTTCGCTCCGCTTTACGGAATAAATCAATCTATCGCAAGCCCAAGTGCTTCTCAATCTCTTGATATTTCATCTATTCAAATGGGGCTTCCTATATTCAGCACCACTATGAATTTCATTATTCTCGCTTTAGTTGTCTTTATGGCTATCACGTGGGGATGGCAAAATATAGGTGCTACATATGTAATCCGCGGATTGGTAAGAGGCGACGCTGTATTTGTTTTCTCGGATTTCTTTTATGCTATCAAACGTAATCTGAAGCAAGGCTTTCTTTTCGGCTTGATAGATCTCGCACTCTCGGCGGTTCTCGTTATCGACTTTTTGTTTTTCTATCCTAAGACCGGTTCTTCATTTGGCATTGACTTTATGTACTTTGCAATATTCGCGCTAATTATTATATACTTTATGATGAGATTTTACGTATATCATTTGCTTATAACCTTTGATATGAAAAATTTCAAAATCATTAAAAATGCGTTTATTTTTTCAATACTCGGAATTAAGAGAAATATCATGGCTTTGCTTGGAATTATTGCCTTTGTCGCACTCCATGTTGCCGTAATTCTGCTCTTAATAACCGGACCTTTAGGATTCATTATTATATTGCCTGCAATATATCTTCTTGCTGTAACAGCTTTTATGGCAGGTTATGCAGCATATCCTATAATAGATCGCTATCTCATAGCGCCATATACAGAAGAAGAAACCGAGGAATTTATTTACCTCACAGCCGATACCTCGGATCAGTCAGACGAAGCAGCCGAATGATCCACGATAGTTTTTGATTTCATTTAATGTGAAATATAAATTTTAAAAAAACAAAGGAGTTCCTTATGAGTATCAGAAAAATCATTTCATTGTCTCTATGCCTTGCTATGCTGTTTGCGATCGCGGTAAACTTTACTTCCTGTAATGTAAATGAAGAAGAGATTACAGATGAAGCACCAAATGACAATACCCAGTCTCCGGCAACCTCGAAACCTACGCTGCCTACCACTAAAGCAACCAAAAAGCCCTCCTCCTCCAATAACAGCAACGATTCGGTCGATGCAAACGATGTTACTGCTTTTGACCTTGACAAGTTTCTCTACCCCATTTGGGCTGAGGATATAAGCTACGCCGAAGCAGCTTTTGTAAGAGAAAATGAAGATGGAAATATCGATCCTATTCAGCTTCTTTATCCTATAGATGAAGTGATTTCCGTCCGTAGCGCCGACCTTAAGACGCTTTACAAGAACGGCGAGGATTATTATATAGAGGACGGTAAGCTTGTTGTTATGGCAAGCGGAAAAATTCCCGTGCTTGCTTACGATGACTATTGTTTCCCGTTGACTGCTGCCAACTATGACAATAATGCAACAAAATTGCCCGCATGTGACAAGCCCGGATATGGATATATAAGAGCTGAAATTGGTACCAACCAACCTGGAATGTCTGCATGGACTCTCGCGGTTACATATAAACACTCCGAAGAAAGTGTTGTAAGCGTACCCGAAGTCAAGAGCGGCGTTTATAAGAACCTTCTAAACAAAATTGCCAAGGGCGAAGAGATAAAAATCGTTTCTACAGGTGACAGTATCACGTATGGTTGGTCTGCATCAGAAACTGTCGGTCTTCTGCCCAACTGTCCGCAGTACAATCTTTTGGTTGAACAGTACATTGAAAATGCATATGGTATCAACGTAACACAAAAAAACGTTGGTGTAAGCGGTTCATCATCTTCCGGAGGTGTTACAAAGCTTACGGAAATCTGCGCTGAGGATCCCGACCTTGTAATTATTGCTTTCGGTATGAACGACGGCGGTTGGGTAACTCCGTCTGATTTTGTAAACAATATTAACACAATGGTAGATACCATAAAAACCAAGTGCCCCGAAGCAGTTATTGTAGTTGTCGGTACAGCTTTACCAAATGAAAAAATATCTTGGAGTATCGGAGGTGCTCCTGCTCTTAACTATCATGATGATTATCCCGAAGCATTGATAGAAGCCGAAAAAGATTGGACTAATGCAGCGTTTGCCAACGTTACACAAGCCAATATAGATATACTCAATCGTAAGGTATATGAGGATCTCGCAGGATCGAACTCTAACCACCCCAACGACTACATGCACCGTGTTTACGCGCAGGTAATTCTTAAAACCATTTTTGGTGATTACTACAAAAAGCAGCTAATATAGCTAATAATGCTCAAGACCGCCACAAATGTGGCGGTCTTTTTACTATTCGATCAGTTCAGTTTGATCAGTTCAGAAACGGTAACAAATTCATATCCCTCATTGAGCATCCGTGGAATTATTATCTCAAGAGCATCACAGGTAGTGTTTTTAAGCGACGTATAATCGTGCATCAGAATAATATCACCGCCGTGCAATCCATTAGCAACGGTGCTTGCTATACATTTGGAGGAAGTACCCTTCCAATCCAACGTATCTATACTCCATAAAACTATTGAATATCCGAGTGACCGTGCAGCTTCAATAACATCCTTGTTACAAGCTCCACGCGGCGGTCTGAAAAGCTTAGGTCTCACACCTATATTTTCATATATGATATTATCACATTTTTCCATTTCAAGTCTTGCGTTATTTGCATTCAGATCATTGCTGTTATCATGCCTAAAAGTGTGATTTCCGATCTCATGTCCCGCCTCATGAATTTTCTTCAGAGGCTCGGGGTAATTCTGAATATTCACGCCTATTACAAAAAAAGTAGCCTTCACGTTATATTTTGCAAGTATACTTAAAATGCGCTCCGTATATCTTGGATGAGGTCCGTCAT
>CAZSSE010000068.1:0-8219 GCA_964609165.1 uncultured Lachnospiraceae bacterium | reverse complement strand
TCATAGTATTGTAAACAGATTTATGCTGTGAGGTACGGAATATGAACAACGCAGAGCTTTTAGATATAGTACATGATGCCTTGAACGATGCAGAGCTTAAAAGTCAGGAGATACCGAGTATCGATCTTTATGTTGATCAGATAATCAATCTTATCAGCGAGAAGCTTAGAGACGGCTCGGAGCGTTATCAGGAAAGACAGCTCACCAAAACGATGATAAACAATTATTCCAAGGACGGGCTGATAACGCCTGTCAAGGGAAAGAAATACAATAAAGAGCAGATATTGCAGATGCTTATGGTATATACTCTAAAAGGAGCGCTGTCTATTGGCGAGATCAAGCGTCTTTTGCAGGGCGCATATTCGGTCGAGGGCTTTGACGGTCAAGCGTTGCAGGAGCTTTATGATAAGTATCTTGATATAAAAGACGTAAACAGAGACTACGCGATCAAGGCACTTGACGGTATCATTGAGCGTAATAGCTTGGACATGCAGAATGACGTTGATTATATCAGTACGGTATGCGCGCTTGTTTCCTTTAGCGCGCAGCTGCGGAACATTGCTCAGGCGATGATCGACGCAAGATTTCCGGAGCCGGAGGAGCCCGAGGAGGATGATAAGGACACGGAAAAGGCAGGGCGTAAGGAAGAGAAGAAGGCGGAAAAGGCGGAACGCAAGGAAGAGAAGCGCGTGGAAAAAGCCGAGCGCAAGGAAGATAAGGAAACCGAAAAGAAGCAGAAAAAGGAAGAGAAGAAGTCCAAGGACGAATAATGACAATAATATTAGGACTTGTCTTTATAGGACGATTTTACAAGGATACGTTATACCCCGAATGAGGGATGCCGTATTCTTTGCTTTTGAAAGCTTTTGAAAAGCCAAAATATGCACCTCAAAAGTCTTGAACTTTTTGGGGGCATATCAATTTATCGCACTTTGTCGGCTTGTGCCGCTAATTTAATAGTTTAATCAGACATATCAAATTTCATATCTCAGATTTTCTTTTCTATACTCAGATGGCGTTGCTCCCGTATGTTGCTTGAAAATCCTACAAAAGTGATATGCGTTAGAAAAACCGCAAAGCTCTGATATTACCAAAATACTTAGCATACCTTCGGATAAGAGCTGTTTTGCCTTATTAATGCGTACATCAATAATAAATTGCTTTGGCGTAATACCAAAATGCTTAGTGAAAAGTTTTCTGAAATATACCTCGCTTATATTACATTCAGCAGCCAATTTTGCATTTGTCAGAGAGGAGTCACAATAATAATTGTTTATCAGCTGTACAACATCTCTTAACGCATACGGTACATCGTCTGAGGCAATTTTATAAAGCATACCATAAAAAATACTGAATTTCTGCATTCGATTTCCGTCAAAGCAAAAAAGTTTTTTAATTCTTTCGTAGTCGGCTATCAGTTGTTTGACATTTTGAACAGGGATAACCGTAACAGTGTCGCACAAAAACTCGAGACAATCAAAATTGATAACAGGGAAATATCCTGTTTTATCTCTTCTTATACCGTATGTTTTTCCCTTTGGTAAAATTACTACACAATTACTATCCGAAACGTATTCTTTCCCATTTTGAATATACGTTATTTGTCCATCGGAACAAAGCGAAAGCCCATAAAATTGTCTGTTATACATTTGGTCGTATCTGCCCTTTTCCGAATATACGGTAATTGCACTGTGTATCTCAGTCACCGTAATGTTTTCAAAATTCATTTATATTACCTCTTTACCTTATTTTATCATTATTTATAATGTTTGTCAAGAAATTTGAAGCATTTTGTATCATAAACATCAATATCGTATCGAAACACACATTTACATTTTCCGTTTTTTGTGATACAATTTTCAAAAAATTAAGGAGTAGTATTATGAATTTCAATAATAAGGTTGCAATATCAACAGGTGCGGCGTCCGGCATGGGGCTTTTGTTTTCTCAAAATTTTGCAGAGCTCGGCGGTAACATTGTAATGTGCGACGTCAACGAAGATGAGCTTTTTAAAAAGGTCACTGAAATCAACGAAAAAGGAATTGGAAAAGCGATTGGCGTCCCTTGCGACGTGCGAGATTACGTGCAAATCTGCACTGCAAGAGATAAGGCAATTGAAGCATTTGGCAGAATTGATATTGTGGCGAATTTTGCCGGCGGTACAGCAGTAAGAATGTGTAAGGTTGATCGTAATAAATATCCCGAATTTCCGGATGTACCAATTGATGTGTACGACTGGGGAATAGACGTAAATCTAAAAGGTCCCTTTTATTTTGCTCATGCTGTGTTGAAGCAAATGCGAGAGCAACACAGCGGTCTTATTATCAATATTGGATCGATCACCGGTGCTGAGGGAGATGGCTACGGCATGGATTACCCTACTTCCAAGGCAGGACTTATGTACGGTCTCACAAAATCCATCGCACAATTTGGTTCAAACTACGGAATACGATGTGTTTGCGTGTCACCGGGACCGGTACTTACAAGACCTGATATGGCAAATATGAAAACGTTGCTTGGAAGAGCGGCAGAGCCGAAGGAAATAGTAGATCTGTGCTTGTTCATTGCTTCGGAAAAAGGTCAGTTTATTAACGGCGAAAATATTATGATAGATGGCGGAAGAAATGCTATGGTAAGAAGATGGTAAGAATGAAAATATCTGATTTTTTAAGTGGTGACACACCGCTTCTTACCTGTATGGTACAAGCGGACAATCCAAATAGAATAAAAGAGCTTATAGATTTGTCATTGCCTGAGGGAGCTGAAGCTTTCGGTATGCAATTTTGTCGTTTGAAAAATGAATACCGAAGCTTAAAAATCTATGAAGAATTATTCACATATACAAACGGAAAGCCGGTTTACGTTACGAATTACCGTGATCGCGGTTCAAACATCGGTAAGAGCGACAATGAACTTGCCACAGAGCTTTTGGAATTTGCTGAATGTGGAGCCACACTCTGTGATGTGATGGGTGATCTTTTTGACGCTTGCGATGATGAATTGACAATGCACGGGGAAGCAGTAAAAAAGCAAAAAGAACTTATAGCAGAGCTTCATAGAATAGGAGCCTCGGTCTTGATGTCATCGCACTTATTCAAATTTACCCCTGCCGAGCGTGTTTTAGAAATTGCTCTTGAACATCAGAAACGCGGAGCAGATATTTGCAAAATCGTCACCGGTGCGGAAAGCATGGCACAGCAAATTGAAAATCTGCGAATAATAGATCTGCTTAGAGAAAACTTAAAGATACCATTTCTTTTTCTATGTGGCGGTGAATGTCATATTTTGCGCAGGATAGGTGGAAGTATTGGTAACTGTATGGCACTTTGTGTATATGAATATGACGAGCTTGCTACCAAGGCACAGCCCCTTTTGAAGGACGTAAAGCTTTTGCGTGACACGCTGGGTATGTAGTTGTAGCTATGAAAAATTCTTTTTACAGGGAAATCGGTGGCATCTTTCGACTGAGGGTTCCGTTTGAAAATCTTTATACCTCTGTATTTTTAATCGAAATACCGAAAGGAGTTATTTTCGTTGACACTGCCACAAAAAATGATGATGTAGATCTTTATATCCTACCCGCACTCAAGCAAATGGGATATAAACTTGCAGATGTGGATATGCTTGTTTTAACACACCGCCACAGCGATCACGCAGGTGGTATGAAGCGTATTGTTGAACTTTCGACAAATGTTGAAATTGTTACCGATATACGCCTTTTAGAAGAAGGTCTTTCCACATATCGCCTTCCGGGACACACCGAGGATTGCATAGGCATTCTCGATGAACGCGCACATACACTGATATCCGGCGACGGATTACAAGGTGCCGGAATAGGAAAATACCGTTGTTTCCTTGAGAATAAAAGTGCATATATCGAAACAATAGAAAGAATTAAAAAAGATAAAAGAATAGAAAACATTCTGTTTTCACACGCATATGAGCCATGGTGCGTTGACCGTGCCATTGGTCGTTCCGAGGTGGAGAAATGCTTGTTAAAATGTATCGAATACATATAAGGAGAGTGCTAAAAAATGAAAGCAATACTTGTAAATGAAGACAGATCATTGCGTTGGGACAATGTTCCAAATCCTATAATAAAAAAAGACGAAGTACTCGTAAAAATTGAGGCTGCAGCCCTAAACCGTGCTGACCTTATGCAAAGAGAAGGTAATTACCCGCCACCTCAAGGCTGTCCCGAATGGATGGGGCTGGAAATCTCCGGTGAGATTTTAGAGATCGGTGACGAGGCTAAAAATCACTCTGATTGGGAAATAGGCGACAAGGTATGTGCTTTGCTCGGTGGAGGCGGATATGCCGAGTATGCAGCTGTAAAATATGATATGCTGATGCCAATACCGAAAAACTGTACCATGGTAGAAGCTGCGGCAATCCCCGAAGCATTTGCCACGGCATATCTTAATCTCTTTATTGAAGGAAAAATCAAGCAGGGTAACACACTTTTAATGAATGCGGGTGCTTCTGGACTTGCAAGCGTGATCATTCCTATGGCTAAGGCATTTGGTGCTCGCGTTATCACAACTGTGCTTACTGAAGATATAGCAAAAAGCATCAAACACCTTAACGCAGACAGAGTTGTTGTCACAACAAAAGAGGATATATCAGAGGTTTTAAAAGAGGAATTTAAGGCAGGAAATAGTGTTGATGTTGCCATTGACTGCCTAGGCGGTGAAATTATGGGCAGGTGCATACACTATCTTACACATGGTGCAAGGTGGATAATGATTGCTGCATTGGCAGGTGAAAAAACAGAGATAGATTTAAAAAATATTTATGTCAGAAACGTGAGAATTATAGGAAGTACACTACGTTCCCGAGCACCTGAGGTGAAAGCAGAAATTCTTGCGGGAATCGTCCGTGATGTATACCCGAAAATCGAATGCGGTCTGGTGAAACCAACAATATATAAGATTTTACCAATCACTGAAGCCGAGGCGGCACATGATATTCTTTATCGTGGAGAAAACGTCGGTAAGGTTGTTTTGACGGTAAATTCGTAACGGCTCGTCAAATCCATGGTGATATTACGGGTGAGCCGACAAGTGCAAGCCAAAAGTAAGCCACCGGCTAAGTCGGTGGCTTATAACTGTTATACCTGCTTGAACTTGATTTAAAAAATGTTCTTTACGGAACTATTCAATCACGGTATATTCAAGCATTTCATAGTGCAGACGAGATCCGACGTCTACTCCCAACGGCAAAAGTGCCATAGCGATAAAAAGCTCTTCACAGCTTGAAAGCTCCTTAAGAAAGGCGTATTCACCCTCAATTCTTACAACTGTATAATCTTTAGGCTCCATAATAGTATCTCCGGTAGTTGATACTTTATTTTACCACAAAAGGATTTGGATTGCAATACTGATTTAAGAATTATTGACCGCTTGATCTATTGCTTCAAGCAGCTTGAAGCGCACTTTGTACGTCGGCTTATCGGTTTCGGTGATGATATTATACTGTCCGCCCGTAAGACCGACCTCGGTATACGCGCCCGATTGGCTTGCCGCTCCAACGCACATAGGAGGAAAGAGAACACACCACCAATTTTGCCCCTCAGCCTCACCTATCATAACACGCAGGGACATATACTCTCCCGCAGGAAAGCAGGCATTTTCATAATTCCTCGTCGGATATTCTTCCTCGCCGAAAGCTATGCTGATGGGATAGCTGTATCCCGCAGAGGATACAGCGTTTTGCGCGGTGCTGCGGATCAATGACATATTTTCACGCACCAGACGCTCGGCATCCTCGCACGTTTTACAGTCGGCGAAAATATCCTCCGTAGCTTCAAGGAGCTCGTCGCGTACTCGAAGCTTGAGTGCCTGATCCTCGTCGTTGTCCGAATTTGCAATGACGTGAAGCCTGAGAACGTTGTCATATACCTCGTCCTCGCCGTGTATCGGCAAAAGTGTGAGGACTGCGCACAGTCCGATCAGCGTAAATGTGACGATAAGTAAACGCTTATACATAAAAAACTCCTTTTGTTGAAATGATGTGCAAGAAAATCATTTGGCAAAAAGGAGCTTTTTATTCATTTGTAGTTGAAATATTTAAAATGTTTAAAATTTAAAACAAGTATATTACCGAAGCGATAATATAGAATATCCCGCAGGCAATAGTGGACGGTTCTTTTATGACCGACAGATATGCCGCACGTTTTTGTTCGGGTGTTTTGAGTACGGGCTTTCTATAGCTTGAGGACACTCCATCATAAAGATATTTTTTGTAGAGCTTTGCTGCCTCGTGACAGAACACGGCAGCCGACAGCAGAAAGCAGAATACAACAACAAAAAGGAAAAAAGCAGAGCTGCCTGTTATTCTGTAAAGCGTATTCATGTAGGGCTGACCGAACAGACCGAATATATTATAAATGAAATGCGTGAGCATGGCTCCTATAAGCGAACGGCTTGCGTAAAGTATAAGAGCAAGGATCATTCCCGAAAACAGATACGCCAGAATGTTGATCGGGTTGAAGTGCAGAAGGGCAAAGAATACCGACGAAAAAATTACCGCGCGTAAAACGCCGCCGCTTTCGTACTCGTAGCACAGTATACCGCGGAATACAAATTCCTCGCATATCGCGGGTAATATTGCGTAGGCTACAAAGAGATATGCGCTTGAAGCTATGCTTCCGTCGGTTTTTGACACGAAGGTATCATAAAGAGAAAAGTTGTTTGACAGGGCTTCAAGTCCGTTGAAGACCGTGCTGAGCAGCAGGCTTCCCGAGATCATAAGTATGGCTCCGCTGAAAATAAGCAGAAGCGAATTGAGCTTGGGCAGGCGAAGCCGCAGACCCTTGATATAGTCCTCTCCGCTCCATTTACACCAGATAGCACCCGGCAGCATAAAGATCATAAGCTGGAGGATCACTACGCTGTAGTATTCATTTTCGCGGTTTATAAAAACGACGTCAAGTATTTTTGTGAGCAATAAAAGAACATATGTTGCAAGCACAAGAGAGCTTGGCGTCAAAACGACGTTTTTTCTTTCCTTTCTCGGTCGCTCGACAGCTTCTTCGCCGTTTGCTTTTCTGAAATGAAATTTCATTTGTTGCGTATAGCTCCTATTTCGGTAACGATGATTTTAATTGGAATATCGGTGTCAATGCGCGGCAGCTCCTCACACACAAGAGCAGAGAATACTGCGCATACGGTAACACCGTTAAAGCTTTTTAAAAATCTGTCGTAGTATCCCTTTCCGTATCCCAACCGATAGCCGTGCATATCAACGGCAAGAGCCGGAACGATACACAGGGTACGCTCGGTATGATGTGCCGGTATTGACGATTGATGCGGCTCGGGTATTCCGTATGCGCCTACAGATAGCTCGTCAATCCCATTTATTTCTCTGAATGAGAGAGTATAGTTATCGGTATTTGATATTGGAAATGCTATTTTTTTGCCGTCCGTCAAGGCACGACGCGCAAGCGAACAAAGATCCGGCTCGCTTTTTGTGGGGAAGTAGAGCAGCAGTAAATCAGCATTTTGGTATTCGGAAAGCGTCTCTATCCCATGGCAGAGAGCATTTTCGTATTCATTACGCAGAGCATCGGATATAGAGTCTCTTTCAGCTGCAAAGAATTTACGCGCACTTCTTTTGTCCGTAAAGGATGTAAAACAAGGGAGCGAGCTTTTCATCAATCTGCGATGACTGCAGAGCGGATAGCATCTGCCTTTTCCGCACCGCAGAATATTTCAACGATCTTGAGCCCCATATCAAGTGCGGCTCCCATTCCGGCAGCGGTAAGGATATTTCCGTCAAGCACCACGTGCTGCCTTGAGATAACGGCTCCGTCAAGATAGCATTCAAAGCCCGGATAGCATATAGCCTCCTTGCCGATAAGCAATCCCATCCTTCCGAGGATAGACGGAGCGGCACATATCGCCGCAATATATTTTTTGTTCTCCGAAGCAGAGTGTATCGCGTCGCAGACGGTACGGCTTGCTTCAAGGTTTAGAGTTCCGGGCATTCCGCCGGGAAGAAAGATCATATCTGTTGCCTCGGCAGAGTATTTTGCATCAAATTCGACGTCTGTCATATCGGTCTTGACCGTAATGGAATGTGCTCCGGTCACATATTCATCGCCGATTCCGACGGTGCTTACCGAAATTCCCGCGCGGCGCATAATATCGAGAGGGCAGAGAGCTTCTGTTTCCTCAAAGCCCTCGGCGAGAAACATATATACCATATATACTCCATAT
>CAZSSE010000067.1:0-8309 GCA_964609165.1 uncultured Lachnospiraceae bacterium | reverse complement strand
ATACAATATAGACAAAAATATATAAAAAAAGAAAAAAATACAAATTTTCCGAAAAATTCTCAATTTTTTGTATTGACAAAGCTCGATTTTTCCGATATAATATAATTGTAATTCGACTGATGCCGACAGAAAAGGCGCGCAATCGAGTTCCCATAATTATTATATTACATTTATTCACAAAGGAGAAACTTATGAAGTCCACCGGAGTTGTACGCAAAGTTGATGAGTTGGGAAGACTGGTGTTGCCCATAGAGATCAGAAAGGTTCTTGATATTCAGCAAAAGGACGCTATCGAGATCTTTACCGATAACGACAAGATCATTCTTCAGAAGTATCAGCCTGCTTGCATTTTCTGTAGCAATGTAGACAACATCGTTTACTTCAACGGCAAGCGTGTATGTGCAGAGTGCGTAGAAAAATTGAAGACACAGTTCTGATAGTCTTGGCACTGAAAGGATCCGCGTCTGCGGATAGGCTTCTCTAAGCATTTAACTCCTGCCAAATATCTGTTGACAGAAAAACGGACGAAGAAATTCTTCGCCCCTTTTCTTTTTATGGTGCCGCGCAAATTAAAAAATCTCATCAGATCACAACGATATTCTGTTTTTATTGATATTTTTGGCTTTTATTGAAAACTGCGGATAAGTGTGATATAATGAAATCGATAAACAAATCAAGGAGGCTGTTATGATGAAGCATCAAACTGTTGATATAAGTCAGAATTTGCGCTTTTGTCTCGGGGGAGAATGGAACAACGCTTGGCAGAGACGGTTTGTTTGTCGCACACGGTCAAGCCTGACACCGGAACATTCGAGTGTGTAAGACGCAATGTCAAGCAGCGACCGCATCCCGAACGCTTCGAGCTTGTAGCGCGCGTTCGTTGGCGCAGAGCAGGAGAGATAAAGGTAAGGGTGCGTCTGCTTTGGGATTCCCTGACCGACGGCAGCTATACATCTGAAAGTGTTCTGACCGCAGAGCTTGTGATCGAGAGCGTAGCTCAAGTAAAACAGTAAACACAGAAGCCTTGAGGTTTTTCTCAAGGCTTCTGTGCTTTATTTTAATGAGTTAGTATTTGAACGTGTGTCACCTGCAAAAGAAATCTATTATTCTGTAATATGCTGCATCGTTATTTTTATCCGATCTGAAATTTTTACCGTGTCTATACCGAAAACAGATGTATGCAAGGTATCATTGATCGGATCTGTCCAATATTCGGGAATTGATCGTATTCCGTTTGCCATGCCAAGCACCGAGCCTACAGTTGCGCCATTGCAATCGGTATCAAAGCCTGTCTCCACAGCCATGCAGACGGATCTTCCGTAATCGCCCCTACCGTACAGTAATGCTGCCGCTACGATCATTGCGTTTGATATTGTATGACACCAGCCGTGTCCCGTATATTCGTCGTACTTATTGTGGATCATATCAAAGCAGGTCTGCTGAGAAGCCCCTGATCTAAAAGCTTCGACTACAGACATTACGTCCTCATACAATCTTGACGTAGAGGGGATCTCCGCCAAGCCTCCGATAATAATATCCTCGATATTGCTCGTGGTGGCAGCTATGGCAAGCATAGCGGCTATGAGCATTTCTCCGTAAATTCCGTTTTTAACGTGAGATATAGAGGCGTCTCGCCATGCCATTTCAGCCGCCAGCTCCGGATTTCCGGGATTGATATATCCGAAATAATCTCCTCTTATTTGGGCACCTATCCACTCGCGGTACGGATTTTTGTAGATCGCCGATTCGGGAGGCTCAAATCCCTTAACAAAATTACAGTACGCTACCCGTTCAGCCGTGCAGTATGCGTCCTTGCCTTGATAGTGCAGCCATGCTTGCGCAACGTCGTAGGGCGTAAAATTCCTTCCGTATTTTCGAATGATCTCCTGCGCAAGGATCACGTAATTAGTATCGTCATCTACAGGCATACCGTCGATTTCGTCGGCATAGCATCTTCCCATAAAGCCAAACTTATACTTGTCGATCCTTTCTGCCGTCAGATCGCTTCTGTAAATATATCTGTGCATCGGGTAGTTGTCGGTCTCCTTTAAGAAGGGGACCAGCTCATTTGTCCTAATGCCCTCAACTGTTTTTCCGAGCATACAGCCGCAAATTCTGCCCCTCCACGCTCCGCTGACCTTATCCTCCAAGGAGCTTTTATCATAGCTGTATGTTTTATCAGGATTGCTTCTCAAAGCTCTGATTTTTTCAATTTCGGAAGGCTCAACATAAGGATACCCCTCCTTTTGCTTGGCAGAAACCACAACCTCAAATAATACGTCGCCGAGCTTCTTTTTGATCTCGCCTTTGGGCAGGCGTGAAACCGAGGAAAAAACATCCTTGTATTTTTCTATATCAAGCCCTTCCTCTACCGACTGCTGATATTCGATCATTAAATTGGAGGAATAGAATTCCCAATCATGAATATTTTGGTATTGCGGCTTTATCGAGTGCGCTTTGCCCATTTCCTCTACCAGACGGTTGTCATTTCCCAAAATAAGCGCATCAAGTGATACGTCAAAATATTTCGAGATCAAAATAATTTTTCCCAAATCGGGCGTAGAAGAGCCATTTTCCAATTTTTGAACCGATTGCTGTGATACATTGCATATTTCGGCGAACTGTGCTTGCGTTAGCCTTGCTTCATTTCTCAATTTATTTATTATGTGTCCGATTTTCATAGATTTACCTCCGTTATGTGCTGATGAATATATTATACAGCACCGAAACGTAATAAACAAGCAAGTTTGGTTTATTTTTTATACAACTCTTAGTTGTATTTGACGATCTTAGGCTGGTATTTGGCACACTCTTACAAAATAGATCCGCACTACAACTTTTTTGAATCGATCCATGTTTTTAAGTCATCAGATAGATTTAAAAGCAGTTATGCTTCAACTTATATAATAAAAATGCCTTTCGCCTCAGCGAAAAGCTACCTAACTTCTTCACTATTACCTATTACCTCAAAAAACTTCTCGGACGGATTTAGAGAAAAGTGAAGAGTGAAGGGTGAAAAAGTAAAAACCTTCCCGAACTTCGTTCGAGAAGGTTTTTTGGCAGGGGCAGAAGGACTTGAACCCACGACACCCAGTTTTGGAGACTGGTGTTCTACCGACTGAACTATACCCCTGTATTTCACTCACGACCATTATTATAACACACTATTTCTCTTTTTGCAAGTCTTTTTTGAAAAAAATTCTTGTTATATTGTAACACTGCAAAAATAAATCTATAAAAGTAAAAAAAGATATTGACAAACGCAAGAAAATGGGTTATAATAGTAGAGCGGATTTGAGAAGCGGCGATCCGCAAGGGCATTTGCCCCGAATTTGAGTTATGGAGAAGTACTCAAGTTGGCCGAAGAGGCGCCCCTGCTAAGGGTGTAGGTCGGGATTAACCGGCGCGAGAGTTCAAATCTCTCCTTCTCCGCCAAAAATCAGGACAGACCATTTGGTCTGTCCTGATTTTTGCTTTGTGTACGTATTAAAGGCAACGGTTCGGCTACATTTTCGGATATTGGCTGTTATATATCCTTGCGTACAAGCCGTCCCTTTTTAATAGCTCGGTGTGCTTGCCCTGCTCGACAACGTGACCGTTATCGACAACCAGAATAATATCGGCGTTTTCAATGGTTGACAGCCTGTGTGCAATGACAAATGCGGTTCGTCCACTCATCAGCTCATCCATAGTTTTCTGAATAAGAAGCTCGGTGCGGGTGTCGACGTTGCTTGTTGCTTCGTCAAGGATAAGCACAGGTCTGTCGGCAAGATATGCCCTTGCTATTGTCAGAAGCTGCTTTTGTCCCGCGCTGATGTTGGTGCTGTCCTCGTTTATCTGTGTGTCGTATCCGTCAGAGAGGCTGTCGATAAAGTCGTCTATATGCGCTTTCCGTGCCGCTTCTGCAACCTCCTCACGTGTGGCTCCGTCCTTTCCGTATGCGATGTTGTCGTAGATGCTACCCGAAAAAAGCACCGTATCCTGTAGCACCATGCCGAATATTTCCCTTACGTCGGAGCGATTCATTTTTGAAATATCCTTGCCGTCGACAAGTATTCTTCCCGATTTTGGATCGTAAAACCTCATCAGGAGGTTAACAATGGTGGTTTTGCCGCCTCCGGTAGGCCCGACGATAGCGACCTTTTCTCCCGGCAGTACCTTCAGATTGAGATCTTCAATAAGCGGTTTGTCATCTACGTATGAAAAGCATACGTCAACAAATTCTACGTTTCCCGAAACTGCGGTCTGCTCATTACGCTCGTTTTCTTCCATTTCTTTCCCGTCAAGATAATCGTACACTCTTCTTGCCGAGGCGATAGTGGACTGTATCATAGACATTCCGTTGGCGATAGACTCAAGCGGTGATGAGAATAGCTTTGTATACATAATGAACGCCACCATCACTCCGACGTCAAGCTGTCCGTTTATAACGAGATATGCTCCGATAATGCATATTGCGACGTAGGAGATATTGTTGATAAGCCCCACGACGGGCCCGACAAGCCCCGAAACGAAGCTGCCCTTTTCGGTGTGATCGGCGTATTTTTTGGCTGTTTCGCGGTATTTTGCGCTTTGGGAATTTTCGATAGAGAATATTTTTACAGCGTCAAAGCAGGTCAGGTTTTCCTCGCATATGCTGTAAAGCTTTCCAGAGTACATACGCGATTCATTAAAATGCTTTTCACTTTTGGTCGCAAGGATTGCCGATAAAATAAGCGAGAACGGCACGAATATTATGACCGCCAGTGCCATTGCCGAGCTTTGCGTAAAAATTATTAAGGTTATCATAACAAGGCGGATAACGCCGTTGGTTATGATGCCGAAGATATTGTGTATGGAGGTGCCCATAATTGAAACGTCGTTGGTCATTCGTGAGATGAACTCTCCGTTTGGGGTGTTGTCGACCGTCTTTACCGATATTTTTTCTATTTTTTCGCTCATCTTGATGCGCAGCTTGCAGGTAAAAAAGCTGCTGACCGAGTAATTCATCACCGCCGTTGTCAGCGCTCCGAGAAGAGCGGAGATCAGATAAAGGACGGCAAGAACAACGACGTCGCGGGTAAACACTCCCATATCCATAGGACTGCCCTTATCTATAAGCTCGTATATCCGGTTTGTAAGAGACCCGAGTATCTCCGGCGCAGCCATAGCAAGATATGCCGAGCCAATGCTTAGAATCGTAGCTAATGCGAGCCAATGCGATATTGAGAGCGAATCCTTCATTATTCGCAGGATCACTCGTGTGGAGGTGAGCTGGGGCTTTTCTGCTGTGCTTTTCTTATTTCTTTTCATAGCCTGTCTCCTCTCTGCGTCCGCCAAGCTGCGAATCTGCGATCTCGCGGTATATCGGGCACGAGCGCATAAGCTCGCTGTGCGTACCGACGCCGATCAGGTTGCCCTTATCCAATACGTAAATGCGGTCGGCGCTCATCGCGGTGCTGATCCTTTGAGTTGCAACTATGCGTGTCTTTCCTTTGAGAAGCTCCGCGTAATTTTCTTTTATTTTGCTTTCCGTGAGATAATCGAGTGCACTGAAGCTATCGTCAAAAATATATATATCGGCATTTTTGATAACGGCTCTCGCCATATTCAATCTTTGCTTCTGACCGCCGCTTACGTTCTGCCCTCCGCCGACAAGAAGATAGTCCAGCCCCTCGTGGTGGGAATCGATAAAGCTGTTCATCTCGGAGAGCGTGAGCATTTTGTATATTTCTTCGTCGCTCGCATCTGGCTTGCCCATTTTTATGTTTTCTCTGACGCTGCCCTCGAATATCCGCGCTCGTTGCAGAGCTATTGAGAGGTGAGAGCGCACGTCTGCTCGGCGTATTCGCGCATAGGATGCTCCGCCGAGAAGTATTTCTCCCTCGCTTGCATCAAAAAGTCCCGCAAGGAGCTTGATAAGTGTGCTTTTTCCGCTTCCCGTACCGCCGATCAGCGCGATATGCTCACCCTCTTTGATCGTTAAAGAAAGATTATTCAATACGTTTTTTGATGAATCGGGATAGGCAAATGAAAGATCGCGTATTTCTATATCGAAGCCGCAGGGGAGCTCTGCGTGGTCGGCATCAAGAATTTCCTCATCGTCTTTTGAATGTATCTCATCGAGACGTCTTATAGAAACTCTTACCTTCGGAAGCCACGTGAGCGTCCACGAGATATTTATAAGCGCGCCCGTGATAATTCCGATATACTGAAGCACAGCGATAACTCCGCCCGCGCCTATCGCCGCTCCTCCCTGTGCGCGCATACCTCCGAAATAAACGACGGCTACCGTGGCAAGATTTAAAAGCAGCATAGCAAATGGCTCTACAAGCCCGCCGCGCGTATTGGCGCGGATCATATATTTTGCCATTTCCTCCGTTGCAAATTTTGCTCTGCCGTGCTCGCGCTTTTCGTTGTTAAAGGCTCTTACAACGCGCAAGCCCGACAGCCGCTCTCTGACGATCTTGTTCTGCATATCGACATATTTGTCGGATTTATCCCACATATCGTAGAGCGGACGCATGAGAATAAGAACGAGGATAAGAACGGGTGGGATCGAGAGCATAAATACTGCGGAGAGGACGGGATCTGCCAAAAAAGCAAGCGCCGCCGAGCCGAAAAACATTATAGGCACGGTGAAAAGGGTGTAGGGAAGACTTGTTACCGTATTTTCTACGTTCCATATGTCGTCGGTTGCTCTGGTCAGAAGCGCGGATGAACCTATTTTGGTATAGTCCGAGTAAGATAGACGATTGATCTTTTCAAAGGTGGCGCAAAAGAGATCGGAGCTGTAGCCTGCCGAAATTTTTGCATTGAGCTTGACCGAGATGATGCTTGCGCATGCCGAAAGCAGGGCAAGAGCCACCATAATGCCTGAGTGTGCCAAGACCGCCGAGACGTCTTTGCCCGAGATTCCATCCTCGACGATCTTGCTCATTACGTAGGGCATAAGCAGCGCGCATATCATACCGATCGCATCTATGATTGCCACCAAGATAAGTTTTTTTCTGTAAGGTTTTAGTAATTCAAAAAGTTTTTTCATTTCGCTTTGTTAATTTGTGTTTGTGTTGTGGACTCCGTGGAAAAATAAAAAGCCTCGGCGCGCACGTATACGCACCGAGGTGTGAATAGGTTGTAAAACCGATATTACGCCTTATTTTTCTCGGAGGTGAGTACGTTTACTGTTATAAATCTGAAATTCTTGCTTGCATTGCGATTGATCATTGTATTCTCCTCCTTCCTTAAAAATTTTCGTATGCCAATATTATACACCAAACAAAGCTATTTGTCAATATAAAATCATAATATTCCGGTCATATTTGCTTGCCGTACCGGTATATAGCCATGTTTGACAAAAGATGATTGACAATATAATGAGAATATGGTATCATTTATGTGAGGAAGCCTGCCATGGAGGTATAGAGGTATATATGAAGAACGGTAAGAGCAATCGGGCAGAGGAAGAGAATGAGACGGAGGTTGAGGTAATACCGGGAGAGATCCCGTTGTACCGAACCTACGGCGTTACAAAAAAATACAGACCGAGGCTTGCAAAGTTCAACGAGATATTGAGCAAATCGTTGGTTCTTTATCTGATAGTATTTGAAATATTTATACTTGCCGTCGTAGGCGCTTCGTTCTGGTTTTTCAGCGGTGAGCTTATAGCCACTGTGGTTACTGTGATATTGTTTACGGTGATGTACCGTACCAACACGCGCATTCCGCGGCTGCGTCGCAAATTTACAAAAAAGCTCAGGAAGCTCTGCCGTGAAAAGGGTTATTCACTTGAATTTAAGAGGGGCTTTTGGAGCTCGCTTTCGTGGGCGGACAAGGGTAAAATAGACTTTGTTCTGCGGGCGAACGGAATTACCTATTACGTGCGGTATGCTACGGCTACAAAAAAGCTGTCTACGATGTCTTTTGTATCAAAGACGGAGCTTGTCTATACAAAGCATCCGCGTAACAACAAGTTTACGCTGATCTTTGATTTCAAGGATAGGGCAAAGACCATGCACATCAGCTTTCCCGAGGATATTGATGATAATGACAGGAGCGTTATCAAGGCAATACTTATCAATCCTGTTCCTATGAATATAGAAAAGAAGGGCGCATTCGGTATCGGTATGGAGCCGACCGGAACGGGAGAGCGTATGTTCGGATATACGATCTTCAATGCGACGGGATTTATTGAAACTCTTAAGCGAGAGGCAAAGTAGAGAAGCTGCTCTGCGGGCAGGTATATATTTGCTTTGCTTTGATAATAGGCGCATTGTGCGGTGCTTATCGTTTTTGATTGTAGGGATCTGCGTCCCCGACGATCCCTACAG
>CAZSSE010000066.1:0-8348 GCA_964609165.1 uncultured Lachnospiraceae bacterium | reverse complement strand
GGAGATCATAGGCTTTGAGAGTGCAGAACGGCTTGCAGTGACCAAGGAATACGATGCCGAGGGTGATTATATGCTCTATGCGCTCAACGATAGTTATGATGCGTTAAGAGTTGGCAGCGAAGAACTTGTGATCCTTTTCCCCGAGGAGCCGCACGCTCCCGGTATTGCTGTCGATGGCAAGCCTGCAAGAGTGCGCAAGGCGGTTGTCAAGGTCAGGGTGTAGTTAGCCTTTAAATTTCATAGCGAGTAATTTTTTCAATATAGCTTTCTCGGATCACTATAGTACCGAGAAAGCTTTTATTACATAATAAAAGAAGGAGCACCCGCGTTGCGGGGCTCCCACATAAAAATGCTTATTGCTTTCCTTTACCCACGGTGTATATCCGCACCGAGAAAGCGAAGCTTTTCGACGAGGCTTTCATAGCCTCGGTCTATGTATTCGACATTTGAGATAGATGTCGTACCCTCTGCGGCGAGAGCTGCGATAACGAGGCAAGCACCTGCACGCAGGTCGGTAGCCTTTACATCTGCTCCGTGGAGAGCTCCTACACCGTTAATAAGTGCGGCGTTTTCGACGACCTCGATATTAGCCCCCATTTTATTCAGCTCGGATACGTATTTGAAGCGACCGCTGTATATCCCCTCTGAGACGGTACTGATACCGTGAGAGAGAGACAGAAGCGCGCTGAACTGCGGGTGCATATCGGTGGGAAATCCGGGATAGGGGTTCGTGCGTATTTCGGTTCCTCGGAAGCTTTCCACGCCAATGACCGTGATCGAGCTGCTTGAGATCTCAAGCGGAATACCCATCTCGCTGAGCTTTGCACTGACCGATTCCATATGCTTTGGAACTATATTCTGAACGCAAATTCGTCCCCTTGTAGCCGCGGCAACGACCATATAAGTGCCTGCCTCGATCATATCGGGTGCGAGCTCATAGGTACACCCGTGAAGCTTTTCAACGCCCTTTATGCGTATCATACTCGTTCCCGCACCGGAAATCTTCGCGCCGCAGGCATTGAGGAAGCACGCCATATCCACGATATGTGGCTCGCGCGCCGCGTTTTCAATGATCGTAGTGCCCTCGGCAAATACTGCGGCGAGCATAACGTTGATGGTCGCTCCAACCGATGCTATATCAAAGTAAACGAGATTGCCGTGTAAGCCGTTGGGAGTGTCGCCCTCGATCATAGCACTTGATGAGAAGGTGATCTTCGCACCGAGAGCCTCAAAGCCCTTGATGTGAAGATTGATCGGTCTGAGCCCGAAATTGCATCCGCCGGGGTATCCGACCTCGGCACTGCCGAATCTGCCGAGCATCGCACCGAGAAGATAAATTGATGCGCGCATTTTGCTTACGTGCTCAAGCGGCGGACTTTTCATCTGTATGCCGCGTGTATCTATCATTACCGTAGATGTATTTATAAAACGGATGTCGGCTCCGATCATTTCAAGTGTTTCGAGTGCTAATGCTATATCGCTGATGTCGGGAAGGTTTTTTATGGTACAAACGTCGTTTGCAGCTATGGTACCGAAGATAACAGGAAGAGCGGAATTTTTCATTCCGCTTATTTTTACGTCTCCGCAAAGTCGATTGCCGCCGCGTATGATAAGCTTCTCCATACTACCTCCCATAGATTTTACCGTTATTGTCTGTAGATCACTTGTTTTTGTAGTAGGCTACGGCGAGATCCACAACCATACCGTAGCTCCTTGTTCCTTCTTCAACTCCGTTTGCACTGAGAAACGTATTATTTACAGTTTCCGATACCTTTTCTACAACGTTATCGCGGTATTTGTCAAAGAATTTTGAATACGCGCGCATCTCAAGCCGCACGTTCTCGGGAAGCTGACCGTAGATGAGCGAATAATACTGAGAGCTTGCTCTGCTTAGCGGGCCTGCGAGATATTCATACATATTGAGATAGCCCGAATACTGTATATATTTATCCGAGGATTCGCTGCAAACGAGAAATGCAACGAAATTCGCCTCATCTTCCCGTGCTATTCCTCGCTGATGCGCGAGCTCGTGTGCCGCCGTAAAGGGCAGAGTATAGTCGGGAAAATTGGTGTTTATATTTGCCTCGCCCGTAAAAAAGGTATAAACTCCGCTTATATGTGTGTAGGTCATAGGCTCACTGAGCATAACTCTTTTTACGTTACTGTCGAAGGACTGTATAAAATCGTATTTTTCGCTTACGGTGTCATAAGCCTCGATCAGCTTATCGTTCAGCTCATCGTATCCGTAGGGCATTATCGAAAAATCGGTCGCCTCGCTAAAGCCTATATCGCTCTCAAGCTTTTTTATCTTATCTACTACGGTCTGCGAGGTGTAGTACAGCTCCTCCGCACTGACAGGCTGCTTGTCAAGCCCCATTTTGACGTCAAGCGTTGAGCCTCTGTAGGCAGGCACGAACGCAAGCGTGAATGACGAGAAAACGTAAGCCGCGACTGTTAGGACGTTCAGACAAAATATTCCGATATTTCTCCATGATGCTGAATAATACTTAACGCCGATACAGACGATAACAGTGATTATCAGCGGTAGCAGCAGTATCAAAAGCTCGGTAAGAGAGAATGGGATCCAGCCTGTGAGTTTCGCAAGAGCTATTCTTATTATCGGAGATATATTGGCGTTAAAGAGATCCGAGAACGTGGGTGAGATCATAAACGCAATATAAAGAATTAAACAAAGCGCACTTATAGCGTAAATGATCTTGCAAATGAGAGGCAATTTTTTTTGTTCTGCCGCCTCATGAGGGTCGGGTATCTGCTCGGCGATATTTTCCTCGAATGCCGCATCGGCGTCCGAAATTTCACAAAGCTCGTTTTTTTGGTTGATTGGTTGATTGTTAAGATCCATTTTCAATTCCTTTTATTTTATAGGAAGTCACAGCGACCGTATATATAGCTTAAAATGCCGTCGCCAAAAAGAGTGGAGCACAGCGATCCCATATCCTCCGGCAGAGGAGCAACGAGTGTCATATCCTGATCGGTTGCCGGGTGAGGGAAGGTAAGCACCAATGCGTGGAGAGCGTGACGTCCGATCAGCTCGGATGGCAGACCGTACATATCGTCGCCGAGTATAGGGCAGCCGAGATGAGCAAAATGCACGCGGAGCTGATGCGTGCGCCCCGTTTCGGGCGAGGCGAGAACAAGCGAATATCTGCCGTTTGTCGCAAGCGTTACATAGTGGGTCAGCGCGTAGTCGCCGCCGTCCTGCTCGGCACACACCTCACGAACTATTATACTCTCCGAGGTTCGACGTATATATGTCTCGATGCTGCCCGAGGAATTTTGCAAAACGCCGTCAAGAATAGCCGCGTATTGCTTCTTTATAAGCCCGTTTCGCATCGTCTCGGACAGCCGCGCCGCGCTTATGCGGCTTCTGGCGATCAGCGTAAGACCGCTTGTGTTTCTGTCAAGGCGGTTTATTGGGCGAAAAACGAATGGCTCGTCTCGGTCTGCATAGCGATATGCAAGCGCATCTGCAAGCGTGTCTCCGTGATGATTGTGCGACGGGTGAGTGGGCATATCCGAGGGCTTGGAGGGAACTACAAGGTAATCGTCCTCATAAATTATATCAAGTGCTATCTCGGTCGGCGTAAGCCGCGAGCCCATGCGCTCGTTTTCGGTAGCAAGCGTGAGAATGTCACCTTGATTTACCCTTGCCCGAACGGTAGCCTTGGCACCGTTGAGCATTATTCCGTTTTCAATAAATTTTAAGTGTCGCAGAAAGGATACCGATATTCCGATACTGCCAAGCAAAATTTCCTTGACCGTCCTTCCATGCTCATTCTCGGGTACGATATATTTCACAAAAACCTCTGAACGTCCGTATATTATAATTATAACACTTTAGTATCGATATTACAACAATTTTTCTTAAAGTAGGGCAAAAATATCATCGGGTACATTCAAAAATAAGCTTTGAATGGCTCTAAAAGCAATAAAAGCACGCAAAAAACGTATGGATAAAATGGTTTTTGTGACTTTTGCCAAACTTTATTTTAATAAAGTTTTACACATTTTTAACTTGTGGAAAAGTGCAAAACTGTGGAAAACTCTGTGGAAAGTGTGGAAAACCTTTAAAATCAAGGGGAGTTGAAGTCGGTTTTTCATAATATCCTGTGGAAAACTTTTTGAATTGCTTGTCAAGTGCTTTTTGAAAAATAGTTGAATTTCGTTGTTTTGCACAACGATTGAATTATTTGGAAGACTTGCCGCCCGATTTTTTGGGGCGGTAATTTTTCTTTTTCTTGACCGAAAATCCGAAATCCCCGAGCTTCTCGCCAAGGGCAAAATATTCGCCGTGTGAAAATGCCGCAAGCCTTGCTTTTTCCAAGCACAGCTTTCCGTCGGAATTGAGAAGTGAGCTGTCGACATCGACAGCTACTATATCAGCAAGGAACATATGGTGAGAGCCAAGCTCGATAACGTCGGTGACACGGCATTCGAGAGATAGCGGACTCTCTGCGATAAGTGGACAGGAGATCTCGCTTGCCGGCTCCTTATGAAGATTGCATTTTTCAAATTTATCCACCTTCGCGCCCGTATATATCCCGCAATAGTCTGCCGAGCGTACAAGCGAGGTCGTGGTGAGATTTATTGCAAACTCTCCGCTCTCCTTTATGAGCTTATACGAATGGCGAGAGGGGCGTACCGATATATAGGTCTTTGGCGGAATCGTGTTGATGATGCCCGTCCACGCGATAGTTATAATATTGGCGCTTCCGTCAGCATCGTTGCCGCAGCTTACCATTGCCGGCGGAACAGGTGCCAAAAGGGCACCGCCCTTCCATTTTTGCTTAGCCATCGATATGCTTCTCCCTTGATACTATATATTTTACTGCTTCACCTGCGGCAATAAGCCCTGCGACCGACGGCACAAAGGCGAGGCTTCCAGGTACTGTCTTGCCGCCCTCCGTTGTGATATGCTCAAGCGGCGTGAGAGCCTCCTCCTCGGAATATACCACGCGCAGATGAAAAATGCCGCGCTTCTTAAGCTCACGGCGCATAACTCGCGCAAGGGGACAGGTAGAGGTCTTTGATATGTCTGTTACCTTAAGGGCGGTTGGATCCTGCTTGTTTCCCGTGCCCATTGAGCTGATAATTGGTGTTCCAACGGCGTTACAGCGTTCAACTATGACAAGCTTTGCAGATACGGTATCTATAGCATCGACAACGTAGTCGAAGCTTTCAAAGTCAAAGGTATCTATATTGTCGGGCAGAACAAAATCGCGTCGGGTCTGAATTTCAAGTTCCGGGTTTATATCAAGCAGACGCTCGGCTACTACGTCTACCTTGAATTGACCGATTGTGCTGTGCAGAGCACAGAGCTGTCGGTTTATATTGCTGATCGAGACGGTGTCGCTGTCTACAAGTAATATGCTGCCCACTCCCGATCGCGCCAATGCCTCGGCGGTGTACGATCCTACGCCGCCGACGCCAAAGAGTGCTACACGTGCGTGTCTGAGCTTTTCCACAGCCGCCTCTCCAAGTAGAAGTGTCTCGCGTTCAAATTCCTTGTTCATATAGCTCCTTTATAAGTTGGTTGTATTCTTCATATGTGATAAGCATTTTGAGAGCCGCAAGAAGCGCGTTGGCACTCATGCCTGTCGGCAGATCGAGCCTTTGAGCGAGAGCATCGCGCAGGCTTGCGCTGTTCTCTCCTCCGGAAAGCCCGTCGCGGTAAAGGTCTGTCTTTGAAAGCGGATTTTCAAGCGAACGAGCCACGCGCTCACCGCTTTCAAACGGAGAGAGCAGATCGTACAGAAGCTGCGCCTCCATTCCTTCAACGCCAAGCGTTCCCTCGGCAGATGGCTCTGCCTTCCGCTTTTCCTTGCCCTTTATCATCGGGATATATAGCTGGATAAGGCGATCCTTCGGTATCGCCGAGGTCAGATGCGAGCGTATAAGCTTTCCTGCTCCGTCGCTGTCTGTCAGAAGTATGATAGGTGTCGCCGTGCTCAGCCTTCGTATGAGCGCGAGCTTTTCGTGCTTTTTAAATACTCCAAAGCCGTCTGTCGTGATTATTTGTGCGTCACATACGCACAGAAGACGCAAACGGTCGTATTTTCCTTCCACTATGATAGGGTAGGGGATCTTAAGCTTTTCCAAGTTTTTTACGTCCTTTAGCTTTATAAAAATATGAATACGGCAAGTCCGAGCACTATTCGGTAAGCTCCGAACAAAGCAAAGCTATGCCGCTTGATGAAGTCGGTCAAAAATTTTATACAGATGAGCGATACCAAAAAAGCTACCGCTCCCGCAATAACCAAAAGCGAGATAATATCGGGCGGTATTGCCGCTTTTGATTCGATCGTGAATTTTGCAAAATCAAATATCTTCAGGGCACTTGCCGCGCATATAACGGGGATCGCGGCAAAGAATGAAAACTCTGCGGCGGCATTCCGAGAGGTTTTAAGTATACGTGCGCCGATAATTGTTGCGCCCGAGCGCGACGTTCCGGGAACCAGAGCAAGAGTTTGAAAGCAGCCTATCGCCAATGCTCGGCGATAGGAGATTTTTTCAACGTCCGTCAGTGTGTCGGGCTCGTTTTGCGTCAGGTGCTCGATAAGAATAAAAAGTATTCCGTAAGCGACAAGCGCGGAGGCTACCACGTATGGTGTAAAAAGAAGCGTATCGAGGCTTACACCGAGATAGCGCTCGCACAGGGCGTCCGCAATAAGTCCGATCACGGCTGCGGGCATGGTTGCTGTGGCGAGCCTGAGCCACAAAGCCCGTGCTCTGCGTCTGGTAGGCATCAGCTTTTTTCTGTAAATAACGAGCACGGCAAATATCGCTCCGAGCTGTATTACGACGTCAAACAGAGTGCGATATTGCGCGGAAAGCTCACCGTCGCCGACATTAAGCGGCAGGATGCGCTCAAGCAGTATCAGATGTCCCGTCGAGCTTATGGGAAGCCATTCGGTAAACCCCTCGACTATGCCGTATACGATCGCCTTAAGATATTCGATAAGCATAACTCACCTCACAGATTTATAATTAAATCTTATGAGGCAGAGCGTAGCTTTATTCCTGATCGCCCGAGCGGATAATGTCTCCCGCAAAGACCTCAAAGGGAACACGCGCAAAGAATTTTTGAGAGGGGTGCGGCGCCGATTCGATCGAAGAGCCGTCCTCGGCATATAGCTCGGTAACGGTAAATGCACGTCCGAGCTTTGATGGCGAGATTATTTCGGCACTGTCGCCGAGCTTTATTTTGTTTCGCTGGATAAATGGCGCGAGTATGCCGTCAGCATTGGCTTTTTCAAGACAGTCGGGCAGTGGAAGCTCACACTCGTCGAGTGCCGTTGCAAAATATGCTTTTTCGCGAATATATCCGTTTATTGTAGACATTTGCGGATTTTCCATAGAATCGTCAAGGTAAAATCCCGTGCAGTATTCGCGATGCGAAACACTTTCAAGCTCACGCATAATGCGAGCGTCAAATGTGTACCCCACGGGGTCGGCAAGATATGAATCTATTGCCATTCTGTATGAATTTGTAACCACGGCGGCGTAGTATGCGCTCTTCATTCGCCCCTCTATTTTAAACGAGTCGATTCCTGCTTCGATAAGCTGGGGAATGATCGCAACGGTACACATATCCTTTGAGGACATTATAAACGTGCCAAGCTCGTTTTGCTCTATTGGGTAGGGCTGATCGGGACGCTTTTCCTCTGTTATAGTATATCCCCAACGGCATGGCTGAGCGCAGGCACCGCGGTTGGCATCACGCCCTGTAAGACTGTTTGAGAGCATACATCTGCCGCTATAGGAGACGCACATAGAGCCATGCACAAACGCTTCAAGCTCGATGTCCTCGGGCAGAGCCGCCTTTATTTTTTTGATTTCGGGGAGCGTAAGCTCGCGTGCGAGCACCAGACGCTTTGCACCGAGCGCGACGTATGCCAAAGCTGCCTCGGGACTGACGATGCTTGCCTGCGTCGAGACGTGTATCTCTGCTTCGGGTATCACTGATTTCAAAAGCGACATAACACCGAGATCAGCAACGATATAAGCATCGATCCCTGCGCCCTTAATGCTCTCAAGAAATTCGCGGAGCGGAGGATATTCGTGTGCATGCGGCATCGTATTGAGTGTAAGATAAAGCTTTTTGCCGCGCTCATGCACATACTGTGCGGCGGCGTAGAGCTCGTCGTCTGTAAAATTGTCGGCGGCAGAGCGCATGCCGAAGCGTGTACCTGCCAGATATACTGCGTCTGCACCGTAAAGCAAAGCAGCCTTAAGCTTTTCAAAATTTCCTGCCGGGGATAAAAGTTCGGGCATATTAAAATTCACCTTTATTTATATATAATTTCTCAATCTATATTATAATATAT
>CAZSSE010000065.1:0-8464 GCA_964609165.1 uncultured Lachnospiraceae bacterium | reverse complement strand
ATATAATACCGTGCAAGAAAGACGGTCGCCACACGGTAATATGATTTGATAAATTTCTTTCTTTAATTCGTATCCGCACAACACGTCTATTATCAGAATAGCCAAAATATATTTGTAGGGACCGGCGCCCCCGACGGTCCGTTGAAACAATAAAACAATTACCGTGCGGTTAGGCTGATTTTTATATCATCTTATTTTTTTAAGGCACATTGCGGTTCGCGCCGGCAGATATATCCGAAATTTTGACTCGTCGCCCGGCATTATATTGGCGGTATATACGTAATCCTTCGATATTCTGTCCCAGCCGCCAAATCGCTTTTCATCGGTAGATATAATGACCTTATATTTTCCCTTCATCGGTACTGTGAGCCAATAATTTTCATAGCTTGCCGTTGGGCTGAAGTTAAACACGAAGATATAGCCCGCCCTCTCGTATACAAGCACCTGCTTCTGTTGATCTATGAACAGCCCGTGAGGCTGTGTTGAGAGCAATCTTCCGCTTCGTATAAATGCGATCATTTCCTTATCAAAATCTTGCAGGTATCCGTATTTAAGATTGGGATCATCGGCAAGGTGCCACTGTCTGCGACAATAAAAATGGCTCCAGCCGTTCCCCTCTCTCGGAAAATCTATCCACTCGGGGTGACCGAACTCGTTTCCCATAAAGTTGAGATACCCTTCTCCGCCGACAGTCATTGTAATCATTCGTATCATTTTGTGAAGTGCCATTCCGCGCGCGACGGCGGGATCGGTACTCTCCTTGGACATCTCCGAATACATCTTGCTGTCGCAAAGGCGGAACATCAGCGTTTTATCGCCGACAAGCGCCTGATCGTGCGACTCAACGTAGGCGATATATTTTTCCATAGGACGTCTGCCGCTCAGCTCGCCCCATATGCGCCACATATTCCACTGCTCGTCGGGACATTCCTTGAGCAGCTTTATCCAAAGATCGGGCTGCCCCATAGCAAGTCTGTAGTCAAAGCCGATGCCGCCGTCCTTGATCGGCAGGCACATTCCGGGCATTCCCGACATATCCTCTGCTATCGTGATCGCTCTCGGGTTGACCTCTCGGACAAGCTTATTTGCAAGCTGTAGGTAGGTTATTGCTTCGGTATCGGTATTAAGAGAAAAATACTTGCTGTAATCCGTGAACGAAGCTCCGAGCCCGTGATCGTGATATATCATAGACGTAACTCCGTCGAAGCGAAAGCCGTCAAAATGATATTCGGTCATCCAGAATTTGAGATTTGAGAGCAGAAAATGTATAACCTCGTTTTTATTGTAATTGAAAAGCTTTGTTCCCCATGCAGGATGATCTCCGCGCTTACCCTCGTGGAAAAACTGATATGACGTCCCGTCAAACTCGTTAATTCCGTCGGTCGTATTTTTAACGGCGTGCGAATGAACGACGTCAAGCAGGACTGCGATACCCATAGAGTGCGCCGCGTCTATAAGCTCCTTCAGCTCATTCGGCGTGCCGTATCTCGACGACGCGGCAAAAAACGATGAGACCTGATAGCCAAACGAGCCGTAATACGGATGCTCCATTATAGCCATAAGCTGCATCGCATTATAGCCGAGATTTTTTATTCTCGGCAGAATATTTTCCCGAAACTCGGTATAAGTGCCGACCTCCTCCTTATCCTGCGCCATTCCGATATGACACTCGTAGATGCATAGTCCGCTCTTTGAGGGCTTGAAATCCTTATCCCTCCACGCATAAGGCTGTCCGTCCACTATAACTCCGCACCAAAGATTCGTCGTCGGATCCTGCTCGACGCGGCGGATATAGAGCGGTATGCGCTCAAGTGCCTTACCGTTATGTCTTACGATAGCCTTCACGCGGCATCCGTCCCAAAGCGCATCGGCTCCTTCAAGGAATATTTCAAATACGCCGTTACCTATAGGCTCCATACGCAGATCGTACCAACGCCAATCGACCATATCTCCCGTAAGATAGACCTCGTCTGCGGCAGGTGCCCATTCGCGGTAATACCAACCCTTGTCTGTCTTGTGAAACCCGAAATATTCATGTCCGTTTGCAAAATCACAAAGTTTTCCCTTAGATCCGACAAGCTCGCGCTTTTTGTTGGCATAATTTTTCATTCTTTGATTTATGTCTGTCTCATAGGGCAAAAGCTGAGGATCGTATTCAAAAATCTTATATTTCATATCTGCTCCAATACGCTTTGTATTCAAGAATAATTATAACCCTTTTTTTAATAAATGTCAATAACTACTCTGCGCCATTTTTCGATTTATCTTTTTGTACGGCAATATGAGAGCAGCCGCATTGAAGGTCACTTGATCTTCAATGCGGCTGCCTTGTTTAATTTACGTTACTTTTATTCAACGATCCGATAAGATCAGCCAAATATAATTCAAGCTGTTTTTATATATCGTATACCAGCCCCGCGTTCTTTACTGCCTTGATGATCTCTGCCTTCTGCTCCTCGGTATATCTCTTCATCGGGAAGGTAGCGTTACCCACCTCAAAGCCCATATCCTCAAGGATAAATTTAACAGCAGGAATGATCTTTGTGCCTATCAGAATACTGATAACACGGTTTGCATCGTACTGCGCCTCGCGCGCCTTGTTTATATCGCCTGCGCGGAAGTTATCGTAAATGGCTCTGATCTTGTCGATGATAAGATTATATGTCGTTCCTATACCGCCGTCAGCGCCTGCGCTAAGTCCCATAAGAAGCATTTCGTCTGGACCGTTGATGATGTTCATTTCGCCGTTGGTAAGATCCTTCAGGCGCATCATCTCATAATAATTAGAGCTTGTCCACTTGATAGCGGTTATGTTGTCTACCTCAAACGCACGAGCCGCAAAATCAGCGTTCATATTAAAGCCGGCAGCAGGATTATAATAGATCATAAGCGGAATATGTACCGCGTTTGCAAGTGCCTTATAGTAGTTATATATATCGTCTGCATCGTAACCAAAGAAGAGAGGAGGTGTTGCGGAGATTGCCGCCGCGCCTACACGCTCAGCCTGCTTGGCAAGATAGATTGCGTCCGAAAAATCAGTAGACGCTATCTGAACGATACAGGGCTTTCCGCCTGAAGCCTTAACGGCAGCCTCTGCAAGAACCTCTCTGTTTTCGGTTTTGAGAGCAATTCCCTCTCCCGTTGCGCCTCCTACGTAAAATCCGTCAGCACCCTTTTCAAGAAGATAGCCCATCAACTTATCAAGCACCTGCACGTTAATGGTTTCGTCAGCATTAAGCGGCGTTACGAGCGCAGGCATTATTCCTGTAAATTTCATAATTCTTTCATCCTTTCCTTTCATTTACCCACTTGACATTTTTATTTACAATGGTATAATATTATTGTAGCACTTGGCTATTGTATTGTCAATATATTTTATCGACAACATACAAAAAATAATGTCGCTTAAGGAAATGTTGCTGTTATGTATTATGAAATGAGCGTTTATGTAGACGATAAATACTGCAAGGTATTTTTGCAGGACGGTTTTTACACGTATATATCGTCCACGGAAATCATCCACAAGCATAATTATTCCGAAATACATATCATATCGGGCGGCTCTGCGATCTTTAAGGTTTCAAATGAGACCATAACCGTCAAGGACGGAGAAATGCTCGTTATTCCAAAGGGTATATTTCACTCGTGGGTAAATCAATCTCCCGATACGCTTCACTCGGCGTTGCAGATAGACATTCAAATTGATGATCCTGCGGTCATAGCGGTCGACTCCGCGGTTATACGTGGTATGTTCAACGAGATTGCCAAATGTAACGAAAGCAATGACCATTCTGTCATTGCGACGTATATCCCTCTGCTCTGTAGCTACCTGAAAAGATCGAATGACAAAAATGTTTCTCGGATAGTAGACTATGGAATGATAATAGAAAGCTTTTTTTCTACCTGCTATAACCAACCGGTAAATCTGTGCGATCTCGCCGACAGGCTGCATTTGTCCGAGCGGCAGACCGAGCGACTTGTCAAGGAGCATACGGGAAACACCTTCAAGGAGGAGCTGGCGTCAACCCGCATCACCATAGCAAAGCATCTGCTCAATACCACAGATATGTCCTTGTCCGACGTGGCGCAATACGTCGGATACCACTCATATGCAGGCTTTTGGAAGGCAATGAAAAAATACGGATCGTAAACTAATACGATCCGTATTTTTTACACTCCGTTAAAATCAAAGCAACCTGAACCACCTTTTCTCGCTCTCAAGTATTCCCTCCGAGCGCAGCTTCCCGATCTCGGCAGACAGACCGCTTCGGTCTCCTCAAGATAATCGGCAAGCTCCTGACGGTCAAATGGTATTTCAAAGTTATCGCTTCCCGTCTCCTTAGCGCGTATATTTAGATAGGTCATCAGCTTATCACGTGTAGTGCGCTTTGACGTTATCTCTATCTTTTGATGAAAAACTATCGTCTTTTTGGCAAGCTCCTTCATCAGGTTAAATATAAGCTTTTGGTGAAATCCGCAGTTATTTTTACAGGTATGCAGAATATGGCTGCACTCTATAAGCATTATTTCGCTCGGCTCATCGGCGATGACCGTCACGGGAATTGAGCGAGCCTCGGCGCACGCAAACTCCTCCGCAAAGACCCCCGACGCCCCAATAGTACCAAGCAGACTTCTGTTTCCGTAATAATCTGTCTGCGATACTTGTACCTCGCCCGAAAGAACCACGCCTATATACCGCGCAGGTAGCCCCTCGGACATTACGGTGTATTTTTTATCAAAAAATTCTACTCTCGCATCAAGGCATACGAGCATGCGAATAAGGTCATCATCGGGTATATCCTCAAAAAGAGGACATTTTTTTAAAATTTCTAAATATTTTTTCAAAAAATTCTCCTTTTGTTGAATTTTCAACATACTTTCTGTTTAGATTATACTATAATAATTTCGGAAAGTCAAGGAGGTAAATGATATGAGAATAGCATTTTTTGATACGAAGCCCTATGATAAGCCATCGTTCGATAAATACGGCAAGGCGCACGGGGTGGAATTTAAATATTTTGAGACCAAGCTAAACGAGGATACCGCCGAACTCGCACACGGCTTTGACGGAGTCTGTGTATTCGTAAACGATACGGTAAATGCAAATGTGATAGACAAGCTGCACGAAATGGGCGTAGGCGTGCTTGCGCTTCGCTGCGCTGGCTTTAACAACGTAGATATGAAGCACGCCCACGGAAAGCTTCACGTGCTCAGAGTTCCGGCGTACTCACCATACGCAGTAGCCGAGCACGCGATGGCACTTCTGCTTACCTCTGTACGAAGGATCCACAAGGCGTATATTCGCTCAAAGGATTTTAATTTCAGTCTTTCGGGACTGACAGGCTTCGATCTCCACGGAAAGACGTTGGGAGTGATCGGAACGGGTAAGATAGGGCGCGTTTTTATAGACATATGCAAGGGCTTCGGTATGAAGGTTCTTGCATACGACAAATTCCCCACGAAGGAGCTTGAGAATAGCGGCAGGGTTAGTTACGTTGAGCTTGACGAATTATTTTCAAGCAGCGATATTATATCTCTGCACTGCCCTCTTACAGATGAAACCCACCATATGATAAACGAAAAAGCACTCGAAAAGTGCAAGAAGGGCGTTGTACTTCTCAATACCTCCCGCGGCGCGCTCGTTGATGCGGAAGCACTTCTTGCGGCTATAAAATCACGCAAGGTCGGCGCAGCCTGTCTTGACGTTTACGAGGAGGAATCGGATCTGTTCTTTGAGGACAACTCGGGACATATTCTCGAGGACGACACTCTTGCACGTCTCATTTCCATGCCCAACGTTATAGTGACCTCTCATCAGGCGTTTCTGACAGAGGAAGCGCTCTCCAATATAGCCGAGACCACTGTCAGAAATATCGTAGATATATTCAATGACGGTCAATGTCCGAATGAGCTTTGCTATCGCGGTGGAAGCGCAGAGGATTGCAGGGACGGAAAATGCTTTGGATAATGTAAAATATGAAAAGAAAGATAATTAAGATAAACACGGAAAAATGCAACGGCTGCGACGCTTGCGCAGAGGCGTGCCACGAGGGCGCGATCGAAATGACAGACGGAAAAGCGGTTCTCGTTCGAGAGGACCACTGTGACGGACTTGGAGATTGTCTCCCAGCCTGCCCTGTAGATGCAATATCCTTTGAGGAACGCGAGGCTCCCGCTTATGACGAAAAAGCAGCGCGCACAGCTAAAATGCAAAAATTCGGTGTAACGCCTCCCTGCTCCTGCCACGGAACAGATAGCAAGGCGATACGACGCGAAGCATATTCGCCGTCAGGAAAGACCGCAAGCGTATCAAGTCGGCTTTCGCAATGGCCCTGTCAGATCAAGCTCGTTCCCGTTAACGCACCATATTTTGAAGATGCCAATCTTCTGATCGCCGCTGACTGTACGGCATACGCATACGGAAGCTTCCACAACGAATTTATCAGAAATCACATAACACTGATAGGCTGCCCTAAGCTTGACGAGGGTGATTACGCCGAAAAGCTGACAGAAATAATCAAAGGCAACAACATAAAAAGCGTTAAGATCGTTCGCATGGAGGTTCCGTGCTGCGGCGGTATTGAAAATGCCGCTAAGCGCGCGATAATGGCAAGCGATAGATTCATTCCGTGGCAGGTGATCACAATATCTACCGACGGAAAAATCCTTGAATAAAATACGTAAAATATTTGAAATGTTCACAAATCTGTGATAGAATAATAAAAAACAAAGTGAGGTCAATTTATATGCTTATAACCAACGATATAAAATACATCGGCGTCAATGACCGTAAAGTGGATCTTTTCGAGGGTCAATACAGGGTACCCAACGGAATGGCTTATAATTCATACGCTATCCTTGACGAGAAAATAGCAATTATGGACACGGTAGACGTCAACTTTACACACGAATGGCTTGACAATATTCAAAACGTACTCGGATCAAGGGATCCAGATTATCTTATCGTTCAGCATATGGAGCCAGACCATTCGGCAAATATCGCAAGTTTTGCAAAGACCTATCCGAATGCAAAAATAGTTGCTTCGGCAAAGGCGTTTGCCATGATGAAGAATTTCTTCGGCACAAAATTTGAAGATCGACAGGTAGTTGTAGGCGATGGTGATACGTTAACTCTCGGGAAGCACACGCTGACCTTCGTTACTGCACCTATGGTGCATTGGCCTGAGGTCATAGTAACATATGACAGCACCGACAAAGTTCTCTTCTCGGCAGACGGCTTTGGCAAATTCGGCGCGCTTGACGCTGATGAGCCTTGGATCGACGAGTCACGTCGCTATTTTATCGGCATCGTCGGCAAGTACGGAGCACAGGTTCAAGCTCTTCTCAAAAAGGCGGCGGGACTTGATATACAGATGATCTGCCCTCTCCACGGCCCGGTGCTCAAGGAAAATCTTGGATATTATATCGATCTTTACAACACGTGGTCGAGCTATCAGCCCGAAGAGGACGGTATAGTTATCGCCTATACATCGGTTTACGGAAACACAAAGAAGGCAATACTCACTCTGGCGGATAAGCTAAAATCAAACGGCTGTCCCAAGGTCGTTATCCACGATCTTGCACGAACGGATATGGCAGAGGCGGTAGCAGATGCGTTCAAATACAGCAAGCTCGTTCTTGCCACCACCACATATAACGCAGGTATATTCCCCTTTATGCGTGAATTTATCGATCATCTGACCGAGCGCAACTTTCAGAACAGAACGGTAGCGCTTGTAGAAAACGGAAGCTGGGCGCCTCTCGCCGCAAAAATAATGCGCGAGATGCTTTCTGCGTGCAAAAATATCACATTTACGGATACGACAGTAAAAATTCTCTCTGCGCTTAATGACGACAGCTCAGCTCAACTCACTTCACTTGTTGACGAGCTCTGCCGTGAATATCTCGCAAGGCAGGACGAAACCGCAAATAAAAACGATCTCTCTGCTCTCCTTAACATCGGATACGGTCTGTACGTTATTACGTCTAACGACGGCAAAAAGGACAATGGACTTATCGTAAATACAGTAACTCAGGTAACTAACACACCAAACAGGATCGCTGTTACGATCAACAAACAGAATTACTCACATCACATCATTAAGCAGACCGGTATTATGAATATCAACTGTCTGACAGTCGATGCGCCCTTCAAGGTATTTGAGGCGTTCGGCTTCAGAAGCGGCAGAAACGTGGACAAATTTGCTGATTGCGAGCCTCTGCGCTCCGACAACGGTCTTGTTTTCCTTCCCCGCTATATAAATTCCTTTATGTCCCTGAGGGTTGAGCAGTACGTCGATCTCGACACACACGGAATGTTTATTTGCGCGATCACCGAGGCAAGGGTTCTATCCGATCGGGAGACCATGACATATACCTATTATCAGGAAAACGTAAAGCCCAAGCCCGAGACCGACGAAAAAAAAGGATATGTATGCAAGATATGCGGATACGTCTATGAGGG
>CAZSSE010000064.1:0-8527 GCA_964609165.1 uncultured Lachnospiraceae bacterium | reverse complement strand
TGGTAGAGTGCCGGTGCGGAAAATGGATATATTTCGACTATGTTCCCGGCGAGGCAGACGTAAGAATCGGTAGCCCTGAAAATATAGGAAAGATCTGCGTCATAGGTTCAAAGATCAATGAAAACGCCATTTCGGCATTATTTGGAGTATAACAATGAAAATTCCGATATACCTGTTTACAGGATTTCTTGAGGGCGGTAAGACCACTATTATTCAGGAATCACTCAACGATCAAAATTTCAATAGCGGAGAAAAAACACTTATTCTATTGTGTGAGGAAGGAATTGAAGAACTCGATCCATCAAAATTCTATGGGCAGAATGTAACAATAGAAATTATCGATTCCGAGGATATGATAACCGAGGAAAAGCTTTCTTCCTATACAAAAGGAAAAAAGATAGATCGTATAATAATAGAATATAACGGTATGTGGCTTTTACAGACACTGTACGATAATTTTCCCGAAGGATGGGGAATATATCAGAATATGATGTTTGCCGATGCCAACACCTTTATTTCTTACAACAATAACATGCGCCAGTTGGTATTTGACAAGGTTAAGGATGCCGAAATGGTTGTCCTTAACAGAACATCTGCCGCAACCGACAAAGAAGAAATTCACAAAATCATCCGCGGCATCTCACGCAGAGCGGCTATTGTTTATGATTATCCGGACGGACATGTAGAGTATGACGAGATAGAAGATCCGCTGCCTTTCGATCTTAATGCTCCTGTCATAGAAATTGCGGACGAAGACTATGCGCTTTGGTACAGGGATATGTCAGAAGATTTACCAAAATATCATGATAAACAGATCAAATTTAAGGGAATAGTCGCTAACGATCCAAGGCTTGCCAAGAATTCCACTATTATCGGAAGACATATAATGACATGTTGTGTTGATGACATTCAATACAACGGAATGATATGTGTATTCAAAAATGACGTTAAGCTCAAAACGCGCGATTGGATCACAGTAAAGGGAACACTCAAAATCGAACCGCACAAGCTATACAGGAACAAAGGGCCGGTGCTTTATGTTGACTCCACCGAGTTTGCTGTTCCGCCAAAGCAAGAGGTTGCAACGTTTTATTAATACTATAAATGCTAAAAACACCATAGCTGAAAGCTATGGTGTTTTTAGTCATAATATTATTCAATAAGCGCGCTTGCCGCACCACCCTCAAGCACTACGGTCTCCTTAGTTATATACCTTGGCTCAACTTTTTCCGTAACGCTTTCAGGAGTGATAACAAGCTCCGCTACATCGTTGCGAGAAGGGATAGAATACATAATGGGCATCATCAAATTTTCCATAATGGATCTCAATCCGCGCGCGCCTGTATTTCTTTCAATAGCAAGCGTAGCAATTGCCACAAGTGCCTCATCCTCAAATGTTAGCTTAACGCCATCCATCTCAAGCAACTTTTCATACTGCTTTGTGATAGAGTTTTTAGGCTCCTTGAGTATTCTGACAAGTGCATCTTTATCAAGATCATCAAGCGTAACTATAGCAGGAATTCTGCCCACAAGCTCCGGAATAAGCCCAAACTTAACTATATCGTGAGGCAGAACATCCTTAAAGATGCCCTTGACATTACGCTCAGCCTTTTTCTTTATCTCACTTGAAAATCCTATGGTTTGATTACCTTGACGCTTTTCAATGAGCTTATCTAAGCCGTCAAAAGCACCACCGCAAATAAACAGAATATTCTCCGTATTTATCTGTATAAACTCTTGGTTAGGATGCTTACGTCCGCCCTGCGGGGGAACATTTGCAACAGTTCCTTCAAGTATCTTGAGAAGCGCCTGTTGAACACCCTCACCTGAAACATCTCTTGTTATAGAGCGATTTTCGCTTTTTCGGGCTATCTTATCGATCTCATCGATATATATTATACCTTTTTCGGCAAGCTCAATATCGTAATCTGCCGCTTGTATCAAGCGTAAAAGTATGTTCTCAACGTCTTCGCCAACATATCCGGCCTCGGTCAAGGTTGTAGCGTCAGCGATGGCAAATGGAACTTTAAGGGCTTTTGCAAGAGTTTGTGCAAGATACGTCTTGCCGACTCCCGTCGGACCGATAAGAAGAACGTTACTTTTTTGAAGATCGACAGCAATGTCATCAACATCTGCGTTTTTCTTCTTAGCTTCCTCCTTCTCATTCCTGTAAAGGATACGCTTATAATGGTTATAAACCGCGACCGAAAGAGCAACTTTGGCATCATCCTGACCTATTACGTACTGATCGAGCATCTCCTTGATCTGTGCGGGGCGGGAAAGCGTTTCAAAAGAAAGATCGCCCATTCCGTTTTCAACAACAGAGTTCTCATAAATGATCTGCTGGCATGCATCTACACAAACGTCACATATATACGCCCCTGTCGGAGAAGGAATAAGAAAATCTACTTGATTTTCACGTCTGCCGCAAAATGAACAAAAACGCAAATTATTCGAGCCCGACTGTGAATTATTTGAAGCCATTATTATTTCCTTTCCGTTATGCTGTTTAAGCCCTTTTAGCGAATATCTTATCTACAAGACCGTAATCAAGTGCCTGCTGAGCAGTCATAAAATTATCACGTTCAGTGTCGCGTGCGATCTCTTCGATAGAGCGTCCGGTATTTTCAGCAAGAATTCTATTAAGATTGTCCCTTGTACGAAGTATCAGATCTGCTTGGATCTTTATATCGGTAGCCTGACCCTTAGCCCCTCCGAGAGGCTGATGTATCATTATCTCGCTATTTGGAAGAGCAATACGCTTGCCCTTTGCACCGGCGGAAAGGAGGAATGCACCCATACTTGCCGCCATACCGATGCAAATAGTCGATACGTCGCACTTGACATAGTTCATAGTATCGTATATAGCCATACCCGCAGTTACGGAACCGCCGGGACTGTTGATGTAAAAGCTTATGTCCTTATCGGGATCTTGCGCTTCAAGAAAAAGAAGCTGTGCAACAACCAAAGATGCAGTAGTATCGTTCACCTCATCCGACAAAAATATTATTCTGTCATTAAGCAAGCGTGAAAAAATGTCATATGAGCGCTCGCCCTTGCCGGTCTGCTCAACCACCATGGGCACAAGTGCATTATACATCTTATTTTCGTAATCAAACATTATAATAACCTCCAAATTCAGTTGTGCATTTATTTGCAAATGCTTGCAATTACTTAACGGTAACTACCGCCTTTTCTTTAACAAGCTCCATAGCCTTCTGAACCCTCATATCAGCGGCAATAGCATCAGGATCAATGCTTGCCTTAACCTGATCGAGTTCAATACCGTATGCAGAAGCGATCTTCTCATACTCATCATTGATGTCTTCCTCAGTAGCTGAAAGATTTTCAAGAGCTGCAATCTTCTCGAGGGCAAGTCTTGCCTTAACCTGACGCTCAGCCTGAGGTCTCATCTGCTCACGGAGAGCATCAAGATTCATACCTGTATATTTGAAGTAAGTGTTGAGATCAAGTCCCTGAGAGCGAAGTCTTGTATCATAATCACGAACAAAGTTTTCGGTCTCCGCAACAAACATAGGCTCGGGAATATCTGCCTCAAGCTTCTCTATGAGTGCCTCTACGAGCTTATCCTCAACTGCATTTTCAGCAGCCGCCTCGTGTCTCTTTTCGATTTTTGCCTTAACATCTGCCTTATATTCAGCAAAAGTATCAAATTCCGAAACATCTTTAGCAAAGTCATCGTCAAGCTCGGGAAGCTCGACCTTTGTAATAGCGTGGATCTTGACCTTAAATAAAGCAGGCTTACCGGCAAGATCAGCAGCATGATATTCCTCGGGGAAGGTAACGTTTACGTCAAATTCCTCGTCAATGCTCTTACCAACGATCTGCTCCTCAAATCCGGGAATAAAAGAGCCTGAACCGAGCTTAAGTGCATAATCAGTGCCTTTACCGCCCTCAAATGCAACACCATCGCAGAAGCCCTCAAAGTCGATAACGGTAGTATCGCCCATTTCAGCAGCTCTGTCGGTAACGTCTATTTCTCTTGAGTTTCTCTCGCGAATAGTATCTATTTCACGGTCAACGTCCTCATCGCTAACTGCAACAACTTCCTTTTCAACCTCTATGCCAAGATAATCCTTGATCTCAACCTCAGGCTTTACGTAAACCTTAACCGAGAGAAGAAGACCATTCTCGTCAATAGAAACAACGTCAAACTCAGGCTGACCTACAGTATCAATGGCAGCCTCCTTGAGAGCTGCAGTGTAGGCATCGGGAATAATGTCGTTAATAGCGTCCTCATAGAAAACGCCTGCGCCATACATCTTCTCGATAATGGAGCGGGGAGCCTTACCTTTTCTGAATCCGGGTACGGAAATGTTTTTAACCTGCTTGCGATAAACAGCGCTTACAGCAGCGTCAAAGGTTGCCTTGTCAACAGAGAACTGCAGTTCGTATCTGTTCTTTTCGATTACTTCAGATTTTGTTAAACTCATTGTAGTTTAAACCTCCGATTGAATAAATTTAATTTTTACATACGTATTATATTGTACTTTTTTTTGTGCTGTTTGTCAATAGCTTTTGCGAAATTATCCAATAATCTGCGGTAAAAAGTCTAAAAAATCCGCAGAAATCATTCTGAACTCGATATTTTGCCATTTTAATACAGAACTCTGCGAATAACATCCGTGAATATGTCCGAAATAGCATCTTGAAATATTGTATTCTTTTAAAACATCTAATATTTCCGTACACTCAAAATCGCTCCAGACAGGAGGGAAGTGGAAGAATGCAATTATCTCTTTACCGGTAGCGTCCGAAAGTTTTTTCGCCCTATCAAGTGACATCCTCAGCCTTATCACCTCGCGGTTGATAATTTTAGCGTAGTCGGCATTTACAGATTTTTGAGGCTGCACAGTTTTATCAACAAACCAACCGCGTGAGCCAGCCACTATATAATTTTCAACCTCGATCGCGTCATTGTACAAAATGTCGATGGAATTTATGCAGTTCTCACAAAAAAAGCGTTTCATTTTTGATACGGTAGACCACCAGAAATCATGATTACCCTTCATAATTATTTTACGACCGGGTAAAGCATCTATCCATTTTAGGTCAGAAAGACTATCTTCCATCGTAAGAGCCCAAGAAATATCTCCGGGAATGATCACAGTATCGCTATCGGAAACGACACGTCGCCAATTTTTTTGTATTTTTTCTATATACCCCTGCCATCTGTTACCGAATATCTCCATAGACTTTTGATTGGTGACAGTATCAAGATGAAGATCGGCTATAACAAATATAGACATAGGTACTCCTTTCCAAAACCTCATTTTTTAGAATAATTTAATAATTACCGTCAATACTATATGTATCACCCAATAAGGAGGATCATTTAATGAATCAGAACGAAAAATGCACCTCGCATAAGAAGTGCAGCCCCAAGGAGCATATCAAGGGAATTTGCTGTAACGTAAAGAACTGTGTACACCACGACTGCGACACCTACTGCACGGCAGAGCAGATCGCAGTAGGACCCAGCAGCGCTACGAGCAGCTCGGAAACCGTGTGTGCAACCTTTAAGGAAAGAAAATAACAATCACAAAAATCACTGACGTTTTATTTTTTCAGAAAGGGTTGCTAACGATGCACGTTGGCAACCCTATTACTTTACATAAATTTATAAACTTCCTCAAGCATCTTATCCGAATCAATAACAGTGGAAAAATTGATCTGACGCTTATCAAGATCTTTAAGAGGATAGGAAATTTCCACACCCGTGAGATCAGAGAGCTGATCAAGTGCAGCCGTACCGTCCGCCGCTGTGTTGTTCGTGATAGATTTATATACATCAGCTGCAAACTTATAGGGGCTCGCTGTGGACACCACTACCATTTTGTTGGTATCATTAGTATTCGCCAAATACTTTTCGGCACAGCAAAGAGCTACCGAAGTGTGCGTATCCGCAAGATATCCGCCATTGTAGAACTCACGTAGTGTACCTGCCGTTTCAGCTTCATTTGCACAATATCCCACAAAATTATCCGTTATCGCCGTCTTTATATCATCACTTACTTCATAACGTCCGCAGGCGGCAAGCTGTTTCATATACGCTGTTGTCTTATCGGTGCCGGCAGTAAAATAGAGAAGTCTTTCCAGATTACTCGAAATAAGAATATCCATAGATGGAGACATCGTAAGATGAAATTCGCGATTTCTGTCATATATGCCCGTAGATATAAACTCGGTCAGCACATTATTGGAGTTAGATGCGCAGATCATCTTATCTATTGGAAGTCCCATAAGCTTTGCAAGATATGCGGCAAATATATTGCCGAAATTACCCGTAGGTACACAAACATTTATCTTCTCACCAAGCTCAATTTCACCATTTTTCAAAAGCTCGCAATATGAGTGAAAATAATACACTATCTGAGGAGCAAGTCTGCCCCAATTGATAGAATTTGCACTTGAAAGAATATATCCGTTTTCAAGAAGCTTAGCCTTTGCATTGGGATCCGAGAATATCTTTTTTACGCCCGTCTGCGCATCATCAAAGTTACCCTTGATCGCACATACATTAACGTTAGATCCCGTCTGAGTCACCATTTGAAGCTTTTGAACCTTGCTCACGCCATCAACTGGATAGAAGACCATTATTTTAACCTTATCAACATCCTTATGACCCTCAAGTGCAGCCTTACCGGTATCTCCTGATGTAGCAACCAAAATAAGAGCCGTATTTTTCTCTCCTGTTTTTACAAGAGCGCGTGATAAAAGTCTTGGCATTATCTGAAGTGCCATATCCTTGAATGCAGCCGTTGGACCTCGCCATAATTCAAGGGAATACATTCCTTCTTTTATTTTTTTAATAGGAGCTGCTCCGTCTGGGAAGGAGCTATTACAATATGCGTTCGTGGCGTCCTCAAGAAGCTCCTCATATGTATAATCTGAAAGAAACATTGACAAAATACAGGCCGTTTTTTCTGGGTAGGACTTATTTGCTAAATCCGATATCTGATCCAGCGTAACGGACGGAATGGAATCGGGGACAAAAAGTCCACCGTCATCTGCAAGACCTTGCTTAATAACCTGTGAAGCGGTATAAAGCTTTTTTTGGGAATCTCTTGTGCTGAAAAACATCATTTTATTAGTACCTCGTTATTTTGGTTATAATCACACGCCAAACGCGTTTTCTATATAGTTTATTTTTAAGGTTTCCATGCTTGATTTATCCAAATATACTTCAATAACATCAAAGCGCGGTTGAAAATCAAAATACCTTTGATTCTGCCGCAAATAGCTTTTTGCAGCAACAATAATTCTCGCTTGCTTTTCCTTAGTTACGGCAGATGCAGGAGTTCCAAAGGGAGAATAGAGATCTCTATCAACGCTTCTTGCTTTTACTTCAACGAAAGCAATAATCTTTCTTCTTTTTGAAATAGCAATTATATCTATTTCATTATGAGAAATATGAATATTGCGCTCAAGGATTTTAAATTTTTGTTTTTTCAAGAATCTTGTCGCTATATTCTCGCCAAGCCTGCCTATATCAGTTGTTTTCATTATCTTCATTTTTCAAGAAGCGTATGAATTTTGTACGGTAAATCGACGGCTCTGCTCCATACTTTCTCAATGCCTCCATATGATCCTTGGTTCCATATCCTTTGTGCTTTGCAATGCCGTACATAGGGAACTTAATATCCATCTCAAGACAAAGCCTATCGCGCGTTACCTTGGCAAGAATAGAAGCTGCCGCAATAGAAGGAGATTTTGCATCTCCGCCAACAACAGGGCGGGCAGGAATGTTAAAATTACGCGCAATATTACCGTCTATCAAAGCAAAGCTCGCCTTGATCGAAAGCCCATCAACAGCTCTGCGCATAGCATTCATGGTCGCTTCAAGAATATTGGTTGAGTTTATCTCTTCCACCGAGCCTTCCTCAATAGCATAGGATATCGCAGAATCGCAAATAACATCATAAAGAGCTTCTCTCCTTTTTGCGGTTATTTTTTTTGAGTCATTAAGTCCTGCAATGTATAATCCGCGCGGAAGAATAACAGCCGCCGCAACAACAGGACCGCAAAGCGGGCCCCTGCCTGCCTCATCGACACCGCATACAAATTCGTATCCGCTATCCCAAAGCTCCTGTTCAAGAGTATATTCAAGCATAATTACCTCACAAAATCAGGAAGATCAAGCGAGATCCTTCCTATTTTTCCGGCACGAAATTCATCGAGAAGCATATTCGCGGTGCGCTCGGTGTCTATCTCTCCGCCCGAAATGACAAATCCACGTTTCTTTCCTATCATCTTGAGTAGGTCATAATTGTCGGCGTCTTCAACAGACGGAATTGCCTCTATTTTATATCTTGCGCAAAGCAGAGAAGGGTATTGCTCCCGCAATCTGCCGCAAAGTATCGTGGCTATAGATTCAACGTCAAGCACATCATCCTTTATTGCACCTGTAATTGCAAGATTTTCGCCTACCGTCGCTTCTTCAAATTTAGGCCAAAGCACACCCGGCATATCAAGAAGCATTATTCCTATATCCGTGCCCACCCAT
>CAZSSE010000063.1:0-8642 GCA_964609165.1 uncultured Lachnospiraceae bacterium | reverse complement strand
ACCTTGACAACTATTTCTGAAAAATCTGTCACCTATCATTGACAATTCAACAAATAATTTTTTGAAAAATTCAAAAAAACTATTGCAATTATAAAAAAAGTATGGTATAATAATTGCGTTTGCAAACGATGTCAAAGAACATCGGAATATTAGAAACGAGGTAAGATAGAAATGAAGTCGGGAATCCATCCTAATTATCAAGAGTGCGTAATCCGTTGTGCTTGTGGCGAGGTTGTTACAACAAAGTCTACGAAGGGCAGCGAAATCAGAGTTGAAATTTGTTCCAAGTGCCATCCCTTCTACACCGGCAAGCAGAAGTTTGTTGATGCAGGCGGTCGTCTTGACAAGTTCAAGAGAAGACTTGAAAAGGCCGGCAAGTAATCGGATCGTCGATTGGTTTTGCACAAAGGCAGGTTACGCAGTAGCGCCCTGCCTTTATTTTTTTTACGTTATTTGAGGTGCGTTTATGAGGATTATTTCTTTAAATGGAATCTGGTCACTTTCGGGTAAGCCTCAGGAGGGCGATGACATTGGAGCGAAGATAGAAAGCTTGGAGGCTCGCGTTCCGGGCTGTGTTCAGCTTGATCTGTCACGCTGCGGTATTTTGCCCGAGGATCTTTTTATGGGAGAAAACATTACCGCGACCGAACGTTTTGAAAATTGGGAATGGTGGTATACACGTACATTTACAGCACCCGAGGAGCGGGACAACGTATATCTCGTTTTCGAGGGCGTTGACTGTATTGCCGAGTATTTTCTGAACGGAGTTAAGCTCGGCGAGAGTGAAAATATGCTGATAGCGCACGAGTTTGAGATCGGAGAATATCTTACTGATGGCGAGAATACGTTGAGTGTACATATATCCTCTCCAATCGTCGCGGCAAACAAAATGAGTTGTGACGCGGCGTCATATCTCACGTGGGACGGCTTTGCGGTCGATACGCTTATTCGGCGCGCGCCTCATTCCTATGGCTGGGATATAATGCCTCGCGCGGTTACGTCAGGGCTTTGGCGTGACGTTCGCATAGAGGTACGCGACAGCATACGCTTTGAACAGCTCTATTGCCGTACAAACGAGTATTCCTGCGAGTTGCTTTACGAAATAAGAACGCCGATAGATGCTTTGAGTGAGCTTGAGATAGAGCTTGAGGGTGCATGTAAGGACAGTAAATTCTATGCAAAGAAAAGGATAACAAGAGGCAAGAACGGACATATTTCCTTAAAAATAGCCGATCCTCTTAGGTGGATGCCATATGGATACGGAGAGGCTAACGTCTATGACGGCGAGGCGCGCATTTATAGAAGAGGAAGCCTTGTGCACACAGAGCGTTTTTCGTTTGGTCTGCGAAAAGTAGAGCTTGACCGCACCGATATAACGGACGGAGAGCACGGACAGTTCCGTTTCCTTGTTAACGGCGTTGAGATAATGTGCAAGGGCACTAATTGGGTTCCTATGGATGCCTTCCACTGCCGCGATGCCGAAAGATATGGTGCGGCGTTGGAGATCATAAAGGATCTTGGCTGTAATATTATCCGCTGTTGGGGCGGTAACGTATATGAGGATCATTCATTCTTTGATTTTTGCGACCGTAACGGTATTATGGTATGGCAGGATTTTGCAATGGCATGCCACGTGTACCCGTATACCGAGAGATTTAAGCGGCTTATGGACGCCGAGGTCGAATTTATAGTCCGCAAGCTTCGCAATCATCCGTCGGTCATTCTTTGGGCGGGGGATAACGAGGTCGACGTGATGAACGCATCGTCGGGCATCGATCCTTCAACCAATGTCATCACTCGCAAGTGGATACCTGACATGATAAGAAGAAACGATCTCGACCGCCCTTATCTTCCGAGCTCTCCTTACGTCAGCCCTGCGTTGTACGCCGAGTATTCAACCGAAAAGCTCCCCGAGGATCACCGTTGGGGACCTCGCGATTATTACAAGAGCGATTTTTACCGGAATGTCAAGGCTCACTTTATCAGTGAAACAGGGTATCACGGATGTCCGTCTGTCGAATCAATAAGAAAATTTATCACGCCGGAGCGTGTATGGCCATATCACAAAAATCCCGAATGGACGCTCCACTCAAGCAATCAGGAGGGTAACGATCACCGAGTTATGCTGATGGAAAATCAGGTGCGTCAGCTATTTGGCGAGGTGATGAGCGATATGGATGACTACGTTCTTGCGTCGCAAATATCTCAGGCAGAGGCGAAGAAATTTTTTATCGAGCATATGCGCGTAAACAGACCGAGAAAAACAGGTATTATATGGTGGAATGCGATCGACGGCTGGCCGCAGATGTCGGATGCAATAGTTGATTATTTTTACAACAAAAAGCTCGCATATTATTACGTGAAGGCGTCGCAGGCACCGTTTGTAATAGCGGCTGACGAAATATCGAATTGGCAGCTTCCTATAGTTGCATGTAACGATACGCTCAGAGAGATAAGCGGCGAGCTGAAAATTATTGACGCGGAGAGCAGCGAGCTGCTGTTGGAGTGTGATTTTACGTCTCCCGCAAATACAAGTACTCGGATCGCGGCTCTGCCGATATTTTACTCGGAGCACAGATTTCTTATCTTTGAGTGGCGGACGGACGGCGGCGATGGGCGCAACCACTACGTATGCGGCTATCCTCCGATATCCTTTGATAGATACAAGAGCTTTTTCGGCAAATACTTTAATAAGGAGTAATTATGTACCTGTTAGGATTTGATATAGGCGGAACGAAATGCGCTGTAATAATCGCGAGATACGCAGGCAAAGAGCTTGCTATCGTCGGACGCGAGAGTATTCCGACCGACCGTGCGGTGTCACCCTATGAAATGATCGACAGACTTATGACTATTGCTGATCGGATGCTTGAAGAAAAACCGTGTGCTATAGGAATATCCTGCGGAAATCCGCTTGATACCCAAAACGGAAGGATAATGTCTCCGCCAAATCTTCCGGGATGGGACAATATTGAGATAGTTCGTGTGCTGGAGGAGCACTACGGTGTTCGCGCATATCTGCAAAACGATGCTGACGCTTGCGCTATCGCGGAATGGCGATTTGGCGCGGGACGAGGCACGCAAAATATGGTATTTATGACGTTCGGTACGGGATTTGGCGCAGGCCTTATTCTCAACGGAAGGCTGTATTCGGGAACTAACGGCAACGCGGGCGAGGTGGGACACGTTCGCCTTGATCGGTTTGGTCCTGTGGGCTACGGCAAGGCAGGCTCGTGGGAAGGCTTCTGCAGCGGGGGAGGAATTTCTCAGCTCGCGTATATGAAGGCTACCGAGATGGTGCAGGGCGGTAAATATCCGTCGTTCTTCAAAAAAGGAATGAACGCATCCGACATTACCGCAAAAAGCGTTGCAGAGGCGGCAAGAGACGGAGACGTATGCGCACTTGAGGTGTGGCGTATTTGCGGAGAATATCTTGGCAGAGGTCTCGCTATGGTTATTGACATACTTAACCCGGAGCGCATAGTCATCGGAAGTATTTTTGCAAGAAGCCGCGATCTGCTTTGGAGCGAGGCGGAAAAGCAGATAAAGCAAGAGGCGCTTGCACCCTCGTTCGATTGCTGTGAGGTCGTACCTGCGGCTCTCGGCGAGCAGATAGGAGATTATGGCGCTATAACAGTGGCACTTTACGGGGAGGAAAGGCTTTGAATAATTTGAAGATCCTTATTGAGCGTTATCCTGCGCTCTCGGCGTGTGAAAACGAGATAAGACGCGCTGCAGATGCTATTATCACAAGCTATGAAGGGCACGGAAAGCTTTTGCTTTGCGGCAACGGCGGAAGTTGTGCCGATTGCGATCATATCGTCGGAGAGCTTATGAAGGGCTTTCTCAAAAAAAGACCGATAAACGATTTTGAAAAGAAAAAACTGAATGAGCGATATCCGCTTAAAAACGACGTGCTTGAAAGGCTACAGTGCGGACTTCCGGCAATATCGCTTCCGTCGATAAACGCGCTTAATTCGGCTTTTAATAATGATGTTGATCCTACGCTTACCTACGCTCAGTCTACCTTTGCGCTCGGACGCGAGGGTGACGTGATGCTTGCAATAAGCACGTCGGGGAATGCAATTAACGTATGTGCGGCGGCGGAGGTTGCAAGGGCTATCGGAATGACCGTAATATCATTGACGGGACAGTCGGGGGGCAGGCTTGCGGCTATTGCCGATATTGCCATTCGTGTCCCCGAGACAGAGACCTACAGAGTGCAGGAACTTCATTTGCCGGTGTACCATGCTCTCTGTGCCGACGTAGAACAGCATTTTTTTAAAAAATAAGAAAAATAAATTGCCTTTTGGGGGTGATATAATGACAGAAAAGGATATAGCGAAGCCCGATAGAGCTGTGCTTGTCGGACTTGTACAAAGGGGTGAGAGCGCAGAGGCACTTGATCGCAGTATGGACGAGCTTGAGGGGCTTCTTGATACCGCGGGCGGAGAGTGTATTGCAAGGCTGACGCAGAGCAAGGAAGCACCGGATACGCGAACGATGATCGGCAGCGGCAAGGCGGCCGAGCTTGCGTATCTTTGCGCCTGCAGCGATATTGATCTGGTCGTATTTGACTGCGAGCTTTCTCCGTCTCAGATAAGGAATCTTGAAAACATAATCGGAGACGACGTTCGCGTTATTGACAGATCTATGCTCATTCTCGATATTTTTGCACTACACGCGGTTACGGGAGAGGGAAAGCTTCAGGTAGAGCTCGCACAGCTCAAATATACGGCGCCAAGACTTATGGGGCGCGGAACCGAGCTATCACGTCTTGGCGGCGGTATCGGCACCAGAGGGCCCGGAGAAAGCCAGCTTGAGACAGACAGGCGGCATCTTCAGCGCCGTATACGCGCGCTTGAAGCACAGATCGACGAGATGGAGAAAAACCGAAGAACCATGCGTGCCTCACGCGACCGAAGCGGAATACCGCAGGTTGCTATCGTCGGATATACCAATGCGGGAAAGTCCACGCTTCTCAACGCGCTGACCGACGCAGGAATACTTGCCGAGGATAAGCTTTTTGCTACACTTGATCCGACGACCAGAAAATATGAGCTACCCTGCGGCGAGAGCGTTCTTCTGACCGATACGGTTGGATTTATAAACAAGCTTCCGCACCACCTTGTCAGTGCATTTCATTCGACGCTTGAGGAGGCGTGTATGGCGGATATACTGATGATAATTGTTGACGCTTCCGATGATCGCTTTACCGAGCAGCTTGAAGTTACCGAGAACCTACTTGTCGAGCTTGGTGCGGTCGGAAAGCCTACTTTGTATGTTTTTAATAAATGTGACCGAGGCTTTGCGGAGGTGCGCGAGGTAGGGCAGAGCTCTGAGCTTGATAATATTGTATATATATCGGCTCTTACGGGTCAGGGGCTGGATACGCTTATCTCAAAGCTTGAAGCCATAGTTACAGATGGAAAGCGACGAGTTACCTATTTTATACCTAATTCGGACGCAGGCGCGCTAAATACGCTTTATCGTGTGGCAACGGTCGAGGACGTGCAATACGGTGCGGAGGGAATAACAGCACTTGCTCTTGCCGACGCAAAGGCGAGGGGAATGATGAGAAGGTATGCCGTTGACGACGAGCCGGAGCCGAGTGAGGATTGGGAATAATCAAAAAAGACAAAAGGACCGTGCAAAAGCGGAGTACTTTTGTCTTTTTTCGATTATTATTGACAATCTTGCGTTCGTAGTGTATAATATAATTAATGCTTATGAAAATATTTATCCGAAACCGCGCAGGAGAGAGGAGACATTATGTCACAGCTTGCAGAGCAGTATACTACGGTGAGCCGTGAGGCACACGTGGAATTTGAAGAAAAGTACTCACTGTTTATCGGACACGCAATACACGTTGATTCCGAGGAAGAGGCGCAGATGTTTATAAAGCAACTAAAAAAGGAATATTCAGATGCTACGCACAACTGCTTTGCATATCTTTTGAACGGGGGGGCGATCGCCCGATACTCGGATGACGGAGAGCCTCAGGGAACTGCGGGTATGCCGATGCTTGAAACAATACGCAAGTGTGGTGTTTGTGATGCTTGCGTAGTCATAACAAGATATTTCGGCGGCATATTGCTGGGTGCGGGAGGGCTTGTACGCGCGTATTCTCATTCGACATCTATCGCTATAGAGGGCGCGGGTATCGTAACCTACGAGCCATATTCGGTCTATGAGCTGAGATGCGGATACTCAGAATATCAGAGATATTCGAGTATTCTTGCGAATGCCGCAGCCGTAATAGATGACACCGAATTTGCTGCCGATGTCTGCGTTAAGTTTGCCATAAAAAGAAAATTTGCGAATGAATTACTTAAAAGGATCAGTGAAGCGGGCTTTGGGCGTGATGTGCCCGTGCTGCGCGGAGAGAGATTTGATTTCAGGTGATATAGCTATGAAACGGAGATTTTTGACTTTAATAGTTGTTCTTATCTGTGCGTTTTTTGTTTTAATTTCCTGTGCTAAGGAAGCTGCCAATCTTGATGATTTTGAAAGACTTTTGATTGAAAATTCCGAAGCGGAGACCTTTGCTGAGCTTGTTTACGTGGTTATCCCAAATGAATGTTCGGGAGAGCTTGCCGAGCGCGCAGAGGACTTAGCAAGCAAAATATATGAGCAGACCTCGGTCGAGACTATCGTAAAATATGACAGTCAGCCTATGGCCGTCACATCGGGTGTGCTTGAGATATTGGTGGGTAATACCTCCAGAACGGTATCGCAGGAAGCCTTCAGACGTTTTCGTGACCGAGATTATATTTGCAAATATGAGCACGGAGTGATATTGATAGGCGGCAAAAGCGATGTCGCTACACTGTTGGCTATTGACAGATTTGAAAGCGAAATATTGCCCGGAGCGAGCAGAGCGGTGCTTATGAGCAAGCACGCTTGCTTTGAGGAAAACGGTGAATACCCGATCGCTTCTCTGCTATTGAACGGATTTGGTATTTACGATTATGCGATAGTCTACGGTGAGGACGGCTACGAGAGCAATATGGCTTACGTTCTTCGAGAATATATTTCACAGAGAAGCGGATATACGCTTGACGTACATTCTTATAAAGATATTGATGATTCGGTCGTAAAAACGATTTGGATTCGCACTGATGCCTCTTTTGACGACGGTACCGCCGTGATAGAAAGCGTTGGTAATAATATAGAAATATATGCACAGAGCTCATACGGCGTGTCCGCCGTAGTCGCTCGCTTTGCCGATATGCTGTTGCCACAGAATATAAGCGGCGATCATGAGGCGAATATTTACGGAAAAACCTTCATTGATTGCAAAAATGCTTCGGTTCGTATCGCTATGGTATCGGCAGATCATAAAAACGGTGAGACCGCAGACCTGCTGATTGGATTTGCTAACACGGTAAGAGCGTTTGACGGAGAGCTTATATGCTTTTTGTCTGTAGCAGATGATCTTATCGATGATATAAAATCTAATTGCGTCGAGGGGTATCGGCTTCATTTGCCTGCACAGGGCGATGCGCCGATCATTTGCAAAAGCACACTGTACGACAAATTAAATACCGCGTATCAGAATCGCACTCTTCGCGTAGAGCTGCCTGTGAATGATACGGTTGTATGGAGCATATATCGCGTAGATCGATCAGACGGTGCACTTGCGCAAGACGTAAACGGGCTTAGCTTGATTGCATGTAATGAGCCGTTGGCGAACAACGGTTCGCTTGTGAAAATAGGTGAATTCGGCGGAGGAGAGCAACCGTATTACGTGTATGCGAGCGATTGGATAGAAGCTGAATTTGCCGTGGATCATAAACTCTACGGACAGGGAGCTTCATACGTTTCGTTTTGCACCGTTGCAATGACGGCCAAATATCACGTGGATTTTCAGACGTTAAAAGATGCTTTGAATTGATATTTGCTCGTAGCTCATCAGCTCGTTTGAAAGCTCTGATATAAGACGGCAGTATTTATTCAGCGCATACGTATCGTTGATCTCGCTCGCATGCCTCAGCGATTCTATAAGGTCGTTCATTCGTTCAAGCTCGTCTGCTTCGATGCTGACGCTGAGCATAGCTTTGCTTTTTTGCCAAAGCAACATTATATTTTCTACACCGTCGCCTTCAGATCCGTTGATGATATTTTCGGACAGCTCGGACAGTTCGGAGAATACGCTTGTTACATATACGGAGTTTACTATTACAAGGGCTATAATTATAAATAGAATAATTAAGACGGCGACGAATGATTTCATTTTATCTTCTCCTTGAGAATTATTTTTCGCTCTCCCGCATCATTTATCATCATTAAATATACATCGGATATACGTAGCCCTTTTTTGGCAAGCTCCTTGTAAATCGATTTTTCGCTGATGTTGAGCTGACATATTCCGTGAGGGTTTATATATCCGTTGTCAATTATAATGTGGAAAAGTCCCGTTTCCTTGGGCTTCAGATGCAGATCCTCTGCGCTTGGCTGACGGAAACGGGCTTTCTGTATGACCGTAATATTCCCGTTTTGCTCAAGTATTGCGTATTTTATTTGCGATATGTCGTCTACCCCTTGCTGCCGCAGCTCACTGAAAAGCTCATCGAACGAAAGCCTTGCATCGCGCATTGCTTTTTGACAAAGCTCGCCGTCCCTTATGAGAGTTGAGGGAC
>CAZSSE010000062.1:0-8655 GCA_964609165.1 uncultured Lachnospiraceae bacterium | reverse complement strand
GCGTCATATACTATATCAAAATATCTTTGGGGGACTAAATGTTTATTGCGGATTCACATTGCGACAGTATTATAAACGTAGATCGCTGCAAGCACGGGATCGTCAATCCCTACAATTTCAGCACGCACCGTAACCAGCTGCAATTCGTAGCTATGTTTACAGGCAGACTGGGAGACACACCCGACGACGCATGGCGTCATCTTTGCCGCTACACCGGTCAGTTTTTCCTTGAGATGGCAAGCGAGCGCGACAGGATCGTACATGTAAAATCCTACGCCGATATAGAGCGAGCCTTTTCCGAGGGCAAGCACGCCGCACTGCTGACGATCGAAGGTGCCACCGCCCTCAAGGGCTCGACCGGGCTGCTTGAAAAATTCTACAGTGTCGGCGTCCGCGTTATCGGGCTTACGTGGCTATCAAACGACCTTGCTAAAAGCAACCGTGTTTTTGACGACCGCGACGAGGACACGGGACTGAGCGCACTCGGCAGAAGCTTTGTCGAGCACGGAAACCGCCTCGGTATGATCTGGGACGTCTCGCACGCATCCGACAAGACGTTTTGGGATCTTGCCGAGCTTTCGGCAAAGCCGATAATAGCGTCACACTCAAACTTCAGATCTGTCTGTCCGCACAGCCGCAATCTTACGGATGCTATGGCAAGACAGATAATCACCTCTGGCGGCATCATCGGACTGAATCTCTGCCCACAATTCATTCACTCCGACCCGCAAAAGCAAACCGTAATGTCACTGTTTTTACATATAGATCACTGTCTGGAGCTTGGCGGCGAGAACAGCCTCGGCTTTGGCTGTGATATTGACGGCATCGACTCACTCCCCTCTCCGCTTACTCTTGATCGCTCAATACATGATCAGCTCATAGAGCTTATGCAAAAGCATTACGACGAGCGTACAGTTGAAAAGATCGCGGGTGAGAATTGTCTTGCGTACTTAAAAAAATGGTTGACGTAAAATACGCCCTGACGAAATTTCGTCAGGGCGTATTTTTATCTTAATTGTAAAGCATTATTACTCAGCGTCTGTAGCCTCGGCAGCTTCATCAACGTAATCCTCGGGCATAGCCTCTGCCGCTGCCTGAGCCTCGTCAAGAAGGGCGCGGATAGAAAGGCTTACCTTCTGCTTCTCCTCGTCGATAGCAGTGATCTTAACGTCAACCTCCTGACCTACCTCAAGAACGTCGGCGGGCTTGCCGATCTTCTGCTGCGAGATCTGAGAGATGTGGATAAGTCCGTCAACTCCGTCAACGATCTGAGCAAATGCGCCGAAGGGCATAAGGCTTACGATCTTAACGGAAGCAACGTCGCCAACTGCATACTTGCTTGTAAAGAGATACCACGGATTTGTGTCGTCAGTCTTGTAGCCGAGAGAAATTCTCTTCTTCTCAGCATCAAAGCTCTTAACGAAAACCGTGATCTCGTCGCCAATGGAAAGAACAGCAGCAGGGGTAGCTATAGGTCTCCATGACAGCTCGGTCTTATGTACCATACCGTCAACTCCACCAAGATCAACGAACGCGCCGTAAGCCGTCATGCTCTTAACAACACCCGTATATACCTTGCCCTCCTCGATGCTCTCCCAGAAAGCAGCCTCGTTTGCGCGGCGGATCTCTCTCTGAACAACGCGGATAGAGCCGATAGCTCTGTTGCCCTTGATCTCGATGATCTTAAGTGAAACCTCCTGTCCCTTGAGAACAGAAAGATCACCGTCTCTTGCGATTCCGCTCTGCGAAGCGGGAACAAATACCTTTGTAGCACCTACAAGTACGTTTACGCCGCCCTTGGTGATCTCAACGACCTTACCCGTAACGACCTCTGCATTCTCATTTGCGCTAACAATCTTCTGCCAATTCTTGGCACTGTCAACAGCCTTCTTGGAAAGCTCTGCGATACCCTCGATATCGCTTACTCTGCCCACGCGGCCCTCAATCTGGTCGCCCTTTTTATAAAGGTCTGTAAGCTTTACAGAAGGATCGTCTGTAATCTGCTCAGCCTTGATAATGCCGGTTACTTGTGCGCCGACGTCGAGCTGAAGCTCAGCGTCTGTTACGTAGGTTACTGTTCCGGTAACGATGTCTCCTGTATTTAAAGTTTTGAAAGATTCTGCGAGCATTGCTTCGAAATTTTCATTCATTTCGCTCATTTTGTTGTGTACCTCCTGAATTACGCCTGACGGGGTAGATGCTCCCGCGGCTATGCCCACTCTCGTGTGGACTGACGTTTTTATTAAATTGTCAACCGCAAGCTCGTCCGCTCTTTCAATTCGGAGAGTATGCGGGCAATTTTCTTTACATACGGCAAACAGCTTTGCCGTGTTGGAGCTCTCCTTGCCGCCGATGACTATCATAACGTCGGACTTGGCTGCGAGAGCGGCGGCTTCCTTCTGCCGCTGATCCGTAACACTACATATTGTATCAAAAATTAACGGATTTGTACATACTTTTTTTAAAACTTCTTGTGCTTTTCTCCATTCTGACAGTTTTTGTGTCGTTTGAGTTGCCAAAATCGGAGTTTTATTGGTTATTTTGACGAAAAGCTCGTTTTGAAGTGCCTTATCAAGCTCATCTGCACTGCCGAAAACATACTTCTCACAGTCAAAATAGCTCATTATTCCAACCTCCTCGGGTTGCTCCTTGCCGCCAAGCAGGAGAAAAATATTATTCTCGTCCGAGTGGCTCTGTGCTATATTGTGTATCTTTTTTACGAACGGGCAGGTGCAATCAACGTACCGAAAGCTCGGATTTTCTGCCGCAAGCGTGCGAAGCAGCTCCTCATCCTGCTTTTTAATGCCGTGCGCACGTATAAAAACAGTCACGGGTGAGGATGCGGTAGCGCTCTCTGCAAGCTCGCGCACACCGTCTATCTCCGTCACTCTTACTCCGCGCTCGTAAAGCATTGAATTGTAGGTATCGTTATGGATAAGCGTTCCGAGTGTAAAAATGCGCTCCCCCTCAAGACTGCTCTCAATAGCTCTCTCAAGGCTGTCCGTGGCGCGCTTAACGCCAAAGCAAAAGCCCGCATTTTTTGCAACGGTTATTTCCATACTCCCTCCGTTAAATTACTTTTTTCCGTTCTTCTTTTCCTTGCGCTCTCTTTCAAATTCTTCACCAATGTCGCATATCTTTTCAAATACTGTATTGGTTATGCGCGCATACTCTCCGCTTGCCTCAGGGTCATAAACAAGCGACTCGTAGGGGATCATATCTCCGAGAATGATATAGGTACGGCGGAAAAGCTTAAAGCGATTTCCTTTTCTCCAGATGTATGCGGGAACTATATTCGCCTCAGTCTTGGTCGCTATCAGTGCCATTCCGTTTTTGGTACGTGTTCCGCGGGGATCCTCGCCGGGGTATCTGTGGCCCTGCGGAAATATTCCGAGAACCTTTCCCTCGGATACGAGCGATACCGCGTTCTTTATTGCACCAACGTCGCTTCCGGCGCGATCTATCGGAAATGCGCCGAGCAGCTTTATCAGCGGCGCAAGAACCGGAATTTTAAAAAGCTCCTTCTTCGCCATAAAGCAGACCTGATTTTTGCGGAACGCATAGCAGAGTGCGATCGCATCTGTTGCCGAAACGTGATTTGCACAAAGTATACATCCGCCCTCGTCGGGCTCCTTATCACCGTTTATTGTCTTATAATTGAATATAACTCCGACGATTCCCGCAAATATCGCGTATATTATGCGATACGCACGGCTTCCTGTTTTTTTAACTCTTTTTCTCTTAGCCATTTATCTCATCTCCAACCCTTTGCTTGGCAATGGCAATAACCGCTTCAACGCTCTGCTCAAAATCAAGCTCGCTGTTATCAAGAAGCACCGCGTCGTCAGCCGCCCTTGTTGGTGCTATTGATCGAGAGCTGTCGGCATTATCACGGCTGATCATCTCGCCGAGCACGTCCTCATATTTGACATTCTGTCCCTTATCGGTCAGCTCCTTGTATCTGCGCATAGCGCGACATTCGGGAGAAGCCGTCATAAATATCTTGACCTCCGCATCGGGTAGAATAACCGTTCCTATATCGCGTCCGTCCATGATAACGCTGTTTTTGCGTGCTATCTCCTTCTGTGTTTCGAGCAGGAACGCCCTCACCGCAGGTATCGCGGATACCGCAGAGGCATACATTGACATTTCAGGTGTGCGTATTGCGTCACCGTTATCCTTGCCGTTAAGGTAGACCACCTGCGCTCCGTTCTCGTATTTTACTTCAATTGTAAGCGAGGGCAGAAGCGCTGCTACCCCCTCTGCATCCTTGGGATCAACTCCGTTCTGTCTGACATAAAGTCCTACCGTTCGATAAAGTGCTCCCGTGTCAACGTAAAGTATATCAAGTCTTTTTGCCACCGCCTTGGCGATACTGCTTTTGCCCGCTCCGCCGGGGCCGTCTATTGCAATGTGAAACATAAAACCTCCTTGGTTAGCTTCGTAATCATTTTTATTTTCAATTTTTCAACCTTCAATTTTCAAAGCCGCGCTTTCTCCTGCGAGCACTCCTGTCGAAAAAGCTATCTGCAAATTGTAACCGCCCGTATACGCATCAACGTCGATCACCTCGCCAGCAAAATAAAGCCGCTCACATAGCTTGGATTCCATAGTCTTGGGGTTTATTTCCTTGACCGACACGCCGCCCTTTGTTATGATAGCCTCGTTTAACGGTCTGAAGCCCGAAAGTGAGATCTTAAGGCAGCGTATCACCGAAGCAAGAGCCTGACGCTCCTCCTTGGTGATCGAATTGACCTTTTTTCGCCCGTCAATACCCGAAAGCGATACGATCACGGGAATCATCTTCTGCGGAAGAAGATCACCGAGCGCATTTAAAAAATCCTTGTTGGCGTACTTACCGAAGTCGGCAAGAATTCTTGAATCAAGCGTCTTTTCGTCGAGTGCGGGCTTGAGATTTATATGCGCCTCATAGCTTCCCGACGCTATATCGGGAATATGAGCCGATGCCGAAAGCACCATAGGTCCCGTAAGTCCGAAATGCGTGAACATCATCTCTCCGAAGTCCGAATATATTTCCTCACCGTCTGTCCTGCGGACTATCGAAAGCGACACGTTTCTGAGCGAAAGCCCTTGAAGTGCGGAGCATATCTTACTGTGCGAGGTAAGCGGCACAAGTGAGGGAAGAAGCGGCGTTACAGTGTGTCCTGCAGCCTTTGCAAAGCCGTATCCGTCACCGTCTGAGCCTGTGCGCGGATACGATCTGCCGCCCGTGCATATTATTACCGCATCTGCGGCATACTCACCGCGCTCGGTAATTACGCCGCACGCCCTGCCGTTATCGGTAAATATCGAAACGACCTTTTCATTTACCGTCCGTACTCCCGCATCCTTCAATTCACGCACAAGCGCACTAACGATGTCAGCAGCCTTATCCGAAACGGGAAAAACACGTCTTCCCCTCTCTACCTTGAGCGGGACGCCCGCCGCCTCAAAAAAATCCTGAGTATCCCTTGTATCAAAGCGTCCGAGCGCACTGTACAGAAATCTCGGATTTGTCGGAACGTTCTGCAAAAACTGTTCGACAGAGCAGTCGTTGGTCACGTTACAGCGTCCCTTACCCGTGATCGCAAGCTTTTTTCCAAATCGGTCGTTTTTCTCAAAAAGTGTTACGGCAGCTCCCATTCTCGAAGCGCTGATCGCCGCCATAAGTCCCGCAGCTCCGCCGCCGATGACCGCGATGCCGCAACCTTTAATCTCATTCATATATCTTATTCCTGATTGGTGTCGTAAACATTAAATTCGTCCCAGATCTCCTCAAGCTGATGAAGTCTTATCGTAAGCTCATCCTGCTTTTTGCGGGATACTGCGACAACGAGCGCGTTTATAACGCTGAGCGGTGCAACGAGTGAGTCGGAAAACGATGCCATATCGCTGCGCGCATAAAGCTTCTGATCGGCATAGCTTGCTATCGGAGATGCCTCGCTGTCGGTCAGTGCAATAACGTCAGCCCCCGATTTTTTGGCAAATGCAACTGCGTTGACCACCTTTTTGGAATATCTCGGAAAGCTGATTCCAACGATAACGTCGCCCTTGCCTATGCTTATCATCTGCTCGTATATCTCGGTAGCAGAGGTAGCCATAATAAATTTTATATCGTCAAATATCATTCGCAGACTGTGATTGAGCGCACGCGCAAGCACCGAAGCCGAGCCAAGCCCGAGAATATATATATGCTTTGCCGATACCAAGCTGTCGACCGCAGCCTCAAATGCGTCTCTGTCGATCTCTTCGACCGTGCGTCTGATCTTATCAACGTCGGACATAAGCACCTTTGTAAGAACGTCTCCGTCTCCGATGAGGTTGTTTGTTACCTCCATACGCTGAAATGAGGTAAGTCTGGTACGTACTATCTCCTGAAGCGAGTGCTGAAACTCCGGGTATCCATCAAATCCGAGCTCGATAGCATATCTTACCACCGTCGATTCGGACACCTTTACCGTACTTCCGAGCCTTGACGCGGTCATATACGCCGCCTTGTCATAATTTTTCAGGATATACTCGGAAATAAGCTTCTGACTTTTAGAGAAGCCCGTCATTCTTTGTTCAATCTCGCCCAAAAGATTTCTTTTCATACTTTTCTCCGCGCCGAATCAGTTAGTCGTTACGCTCTCGCACAGTGTGAAAGCATACATAATCTATTATAGCCTTTATTTTGCCGAAAGTCAAGTTTTTTCTTGATTTTCGGATAATATTTTGTTGAATTGTCATTTTCGCCGACAATTCAACAAAAGCTACGAAGAGTTTTCAAAAAACTCTTGACAATCCGGAAAGAATATTGTATAATAAATAAGATAAAAATATGGTAAAAGGAGGCTTTGGAAATGAAGATAACTTTTTCTGACCCCTCTGTTTTTTTGCAGGATCCCACTATTAAAAAGAATGATATGCTCGCAGCCGAGACATCCCTTGACCGTGATGTCTCTCTTGACTGTTCCAGATACGTTGTTTTTCCCGGTTTTATCGATGTGCATGTGCATTTTCGTGAGCCGGGCTTTTCTTATAAAGAGACTATTGCGAGCGGTAGCGCGGCGGCGGCAAGAGGCGGTTACACCGCAGTTTGCACTATGCCAAACCTTGCACCCGTGCCCGACAGTATGGATAACCTGCAAAAGCAGATAGAAATAATAAACAGAGATGCCGCCGTAAGGGTAATTCCATTCGGAAGCATTACAAAAGGAGAGATGGGACAGGCTCTCTCGGACATTGAGGATATGGCTCCCTACGTCTGCGGCTTTTCGGACGACGGCCGCGGAGTTGACAGCTCTGCTCTTATGCGCGAGGCAATGATAAGGACAAAGAGGATCGGCAAAATAATTTCGGCGCACTGTGAGGACGGTACACAAATAAAGGACTCCCCCGAAGCGGAATATATGCAGATCGAGCGTGACGCGCTGCTCGCTGAGGAAATAGGAGCAACCTACCACGTCTGCCATATATCCACGGCAGAGAGCGTCGAGATCATAAGACGCGCCAAGGCACGCGGCGTTAATATCACCTGCGAGACGGCTCCGCATTACCTTGTTTTCTCAGACGATGATGTTATCGACGACGGACGCTTCCGTATGAATCCTCCTATACGCACCGAGCGCGACAGGCTTGCGCTTATCGAAGGCATAAAGGACGGCACGATCGATATGATCGCTACCGACCACGCCCCACACTCGGCAGAGGAAAAATCAAAGGGGCTGCAAAGTCTCAACGGCATCGTCGGACTTGAATGTGCATTCGCAGTGCTTTATACCGAGCTCGTAAAGAAAAACGTAATTACGCTTGAGCGTCTTATAGAGCTTATGTCGATAAATCCCGCCAAAAGATTTGGCATAGATCCGAGCGGATACTGCGTCTACGATCTTGAAAATGAATACACGATAGACATAAGCGAATTTGCTTCAATGGGAAAATGTACTCCCTTTGAGGGCAAAAGGGTATACGGACGCTGTATCGCAACAGTATGCGGAGGAAAGCTCGCTTACCTTGATCCCAATCTCAACAAAGCATAAACTAATATAACAAGAGGTGTTAAAAATGGCAAAAAGGAAAGACATCAAAAGAGTAATGATTATCGGCTCCGGACCGATCGTTATCGGACAGGCGGCAGAGTTTGACTATGCAGGCACGCAAGCGTGTCTGGCACTCAAGGAGGAGGGCTACGAGGTAATACTCGTCAACTCCAATCCCGCTACGATAATGACCGATACCACTATTGCGGACAAGGTTTATATGGAGCCCTTGACTCTTGAATATATAGCAAAGATAATTCGCTATGAGCGTCCCGACGCTATTCTTCCCGGAATCGGCGGACAGACAGGACTCAACCTCGCTATGCAGCTCGAAAAGAAGGGCATTCTCAAGGAATGCTGCGTCGAGCTTCTCGGCACGTCCAGCGAGTCTATTGAGCGTGCCGAGGACCGTGAGCTATTCAAGGAGCTGTGCCAATCCATCGGCGAGCCCGTCATTCCTTCGGAGATAACCTACAGCCTTGATGAGGCAAAGGGCGCCGCCGAGCGCATAGGCTATCCCGTCGTTCTCCGTCCTGCGTTTACTCTCGGAGGTACAGGCGGCGGCTTTGCATACAACGAGGCAGAGCTTATAGAGATCGGAACAAACGCCTTCAAGCTCTCACCCGTGCATCAG